>NZ_JRKC01000020.1:0-32686 GCF_000800925.1 Microbacterium sp. ZOR0019
CGAGGGGGGGGGAGGGAACGAGGGGGGCTACTCCGCGCGGAGGCGCAGCTGGGCCATGCCGCCGTCGACCTCGATGAAGGTGCCGGTGGTCGAACCCGCGGCGGGGCTCACGAGGTATGCGACGGCCGCGGCGACCTCTTCGGGGCTCACCAGACGTCCGTGGGGTTGGCGGGCTTCCAGTGCCGCGCGCTCGGCCGCGGGGTCGACCGCCGAATCGAGCAGGCGTCCGACCCACGGGGTGTCGGCGGTGCCCGGGTTGACCGCGTTCACACGGATGCCCTCGCGCAGGTGGTCGGCGGCCATCGCGCGGGTGAGGGCGGAGACGGCACCCTTCGAGGCGCTGTACAGGGCGCGCTGCGGCAGTCCGGTGGTCGAGGCGATGGATGCCGTGTTGCACACCGAGGCCGACGGGGACTTCCGCAGCCAGGGGAGTGCCGCCGCGGTGACGCGGGCGATGCCGGTGACGTTGACCGAGAGCACGCGGGCCCACTCGTCGTCGTCGTTCGCGGCGATGTCGCCCTGCGCGCCGATCCCGGCGTTGTTGACGACGATGTCGATGCGTCCGAGCTCTTCGGCGACGGCGGCCACCGCCGCGTCGACACTCGCTCGATCCGAGACATCGGCCGTGAAGGCGGCGAAGGCGGGGTCAGCCGCCGCGGTGTCCCGGTCGAGGACCGCGATGGTCGCGCCGTCGGCGTGCAGGCGCTGCGCGATCGCCGCGCCGATGCCGGATGCTCCACCGGTGACGATCGCCACCAGTCCGTTCAGTGCACTCATCTCCGGGCCTCCCATGCCACGAACTCCTGCCGTTGGCGGCCGAGGCCGTCGATCTCGATCTCGACCACGTCGCCCGCGGCGAGGTAGGGGTACTTCCCCGAGAGGGCCACGCCCTGCGGGGTGCCGGTGAGGATGAGGTCGCCGGGCTCGAGTGTCACGTACTGCGACAGGTGGTGCACGATGTGCTCGACCGTGAAGATCATGTCGCTCGTGTTCGAGTCCTGCCGCGGCTCGCCGTTCACGAAGCTGCGCAGGCCGAGCGCCTGATGGTCGACCTCGTCGGGGGTGACCAGCCAGGGGCCGGTGGGGTTGAAGCCCGCCGCGATCTTGCCCTTGGACCACTGTCCTCCGGAGACGGTCATCTGGAAGTCGCGCTCGGACACGTCGTTCGCTGCGACGAAGCCGGCGACGTGCGCCATGGACTCCTCGGGGCTGTCGAGGTAGGCGGCGCGGGTGCCGATCACGATGCCGAGCTCGACCTCCCAGTCGGTCTTGACGCTGCCGCGGGGGATCGTGACCGTGTCGTTCGGGCCGACGACGGTGTTCGGGGTCTTGAGGAAGAGGATAGGGATGGTGGGCGGCTCCGACCCCGACTCGGCCGCGTGGGCGGCGTAGTTCATGCCGATGCAGATCACGGCGCTCGGACGGGCGATCGGGGCGCCGATGCGCATCGACGCGGCGTCCGCGAGTTCGGGGAGCTCACCGGCATCGCGAGCGGCCGCGACGCGGGAGGCGAAGTCGCTCTCGAGGAACGCTCCATCCACATCGGATGTTACGGGGCGGAGGTCGAGGTATCGGTCACCCTCCACCAGGACGGGGATCTCAGTGCCAGGGGTGCCGAGCCGCGCGAACTTCATGTTTCTCCTGATCGGTCGGGAAGCCGCGACAACGCGGCTGGTCTCGTTGACAGTATAGACATCGGATGTTTACACTCCAAGAGATCCGCGCGGAAGAAATCAGCCGTGCATGGAGAGGAATCCCGTGAGCCGTATCGTCGCCCTCGACACCACCGACATCCGCTTCCCCACGTCCCTGAGCCTGGACGGGTCGGATGCGATGAACCCCGACCCGGACTACTCGGCGGCGTACGTCATCGTGCGCACCGATGCCGATGATGACATCGACGGGCATGCCTTCGTCTTCACGATCGGCCGTGGCAACGACGTGCAGGTCGCGGCGATCGATGCGCTTGCCGGGCACCTCGTCGGGCGCGAGATCGAGCCGCTGCTCGATGACATGGGCGGCACCTTCCGCGAGATCATCGGCGACTCGCAGCTGCGCTGGCTCGGGCCCGAGAAGGGCGTCATGCACATGGCGATCGGCGCGGTCATCAACGCGCTGTGGGACATCAAGGCCAAGCGCGCCGGGCTTCCGCTCTGGCAGCTGCTCGCCCGCATGACGCCGGAGGAACTCGTCGATCTCGTCGACTTCCGCTACCTCACCAACGCGCTCACCCGCGAGGACGCCCTCGAGATCCTGCGCGCCGCCGAACCCGGTCGCGCCGAGCGGGAGCAGCAGCTCCTCGCCAGCGGGTACCCGGGCTACACCACGAGCCCCGGATGGCTCGGATACTCCGACGAGAAGCTCGAACGCCTCGCCCGCGAGGCCATGGCCGACGGCTTCACCCAGATCAAGCTCAAGGTCGGCGCCGACCTCGACGACGACATCCGCCGCTTCCGCAAGGCGCGCGAAGTGTGCGGGCCCGACTTCCCCATCGCGATCGACGCCAACCAGCGCTGGGAGGTGTCGGAAGCCATCGAATGGGTGAACGCGCTCGCCGAGTTCCACCCCGCCTGGATCGAGGAGCCCACCAGCCCCGACGACGTGCTCGGTCACGCCGAGATCGCCCGGCGCATCGCACCCATCCGGGTCGCCACCGGCGAGCACGCCCAGAACCGCGTGATCTTCAAGCAGCTCCTGCAGGCCGAGGCCATCTCGGTCATGCAGATCGACGCCGTGCGCGTGGCAGGGGTGAACGAGAACATCGCGAACCTCCTGCTCGCGGCGAAGTTCGGCGTGCCGGTCTGTCCCCACGCCGGCGGAGTCGGCCTGTGCGAAGCCGTGCAGCACCTGTCGATGTTCGACTTCGTCGCGGTCACCGGAACCCGCGAGGGCCGCATGATCGAGTTCGTCGACCACCTGCACGAGCACTTCGTCGTGCCCACCGACATCCGCGGCGGCTCGTACATGGCGCCGACCGCGCCGGGAACGGGCATGGAGATGAAGGCCGACAGCATCGCGACCTACTCTTGGACGGGTGCGCATGTCGGTGCCTGATCCTCTGGCGAGGCCCGACCGCCTGCCCGTTCCCGCCCTCGGGTATGGGGCCGCGAACGTGGGCAACCTGTTCCGACCGCTCAGCGACGACGAGGCCTGGGCCGTGCTCGATGCGGCGTGGGAGAGCGGCATCCGCTTCTACGACACCGCGCCGCACTACGGTCTGGGGCTTTCCGAGCGCCGGCTCGGAGCCTTCCTGCAGACCAAGCCGCGGGACGAGTTCGTGCTCTCGACGAAGGCGGGGCGTCTGCTGCGACCGAACCCCGACCACGCCGGTGGCCTCGACACCGCGAATGACTTCCACGTGCCCGACGAGCTGCAGCGGGTGTGGGACTTCTCGGAGGCGGGGATCCGTGCGAGCGTCGACGAATCCCGTGAGCGTCTCGGCATCGAGCGCGTCGACCTGCTGTACCTGCACGACCCCGAGCGGCACGACCTCGACCTCGCACTCGCGGAAGCCCTCCCCGCGATGGAGCAGCTGCGGGCCGACGGCGAGGTCTCCGCGATCGGCATCGGCTCGATGGTGTCGGATGCTCTTGCCGCAGCCGTGCGTGCCGCCGACCTCGACCTGATCATGGTGGCCGGCCGGTACACGCTGCTCGAACAGCCCGCTGCGGTCGACGTGCTGCCCGCGTGCCGGGAGACCTCGACCGGGATCGTCGCGGCCTCCGTGTTCAACTCCGGGCTGCTCGCGTCGAACGAGCCGCGCCGCGACGGGCGTTACGAGTACGGGCAGCTTCCGGACGAGCTGTGGGATCGGTTGGTCCGCATCGCCGCCGTGTGCGCCGACCACGGGGTGCCGCTGCCCGCCGCGGCGATCCAGTTCCCGCTGCAGTCCGACGTCGTGCGCTCGGTCGTGGTGGGCGGCAGCCGCCCGGCGCAGCTGCGACAGAACGCGGAGTACGCCGCACTCGACATCCCGACGGCGCTGTGGGCGAGCCTCGCGGAGGAGGGGCTCATCCCCACGGTCTGACCCGACGCCTGTGTCGCGTTCATAACTCAGGATCGTCGGCGCGGAAGCAGCCGAGTATCGAGGATGAGACGGGAAAGCTCGTCGTCTTCCTGAGTTGTGAACGACGCAGGGCCGTGCTCACCGTCCGACCGTGGACTCTCGCACGATGAGTTCAGCGGGGAAGGGTGTGGTCGCGGGCGGCGGTGCCGTGGGGTCGGCGAGCTGCTGCAGGAGAGCGGCTCCGGCGGCGCGGCCGATCTCGTAGCCGGGCTGCCGCACGCTCGTGAGTGGCACGACTCCCTGGTGTGCCTGGGCGACGTCGTCGAAGCCGATGAGGGCGATCTCCTCCGGGACCCGGATGCCATGACGCAGCAGCTGCGTGAGCACCCCGAGTGCCACCATGTCGTTCGCAGCGAACACCGCGTCCGGGCGCTCGGTGACCGGCATCGCGATGATCTGCTCACCCGCACGCAGTCCGTCCTCGATCGCCAGGTGCGACACGTCGATGATCGACAGGTTCGCGTCGGACCCCGAGACGGCCTCACGCAGCCCGGCAAGGCGGTCGTTCGACTGACTCACCGCTGGATTGCCGAGGAAGAGGAGGCGTCGTCGGCCGAGGTCCAGGAGGTGTTCGCCCGCGAGGCGCCCACCGCCGCGGTCGTCGAACAGCACGGATGCGACCTTCGATGATTCCCGGATCGGACCCACCACGACCGAGCGGATACCGCGGTCGGCCAGTCCCTCCAGGCGCGGCACCACGTCGCCGAGCGGATAGATGACGATGCCCTGCACCCGGTGCGCCTCGAACATGTCGAGGTTGCGCCGTTCCTGCGCATCGTCGCGGTCGCTGTTGCTGAAGAACAGCGACCATCCCCCCTCGCGCGCCACGTCTTCGACCCCGCGCGAGAGGTCGTGGAAATAGGGCAGCCAGGCGTCGAGCAGGATCAGCGCGAGGGCCTTGCTCGACCCGGCGCGCAGCTGTCGTGCGGACTCGTTGGGCACATAGCCGAGCTGTTCGATCGCCGCCCGCACCCGTTCCCGACTCGCGGATCCGAGCACATGCGGGTGGTTGAGGTAGTTCGAGACGGTGGAGGAGGAGACTCCGGCGAGGGCGGCGACGTCCTTGACGCTCGCGGGCATGGAACTCCTTCGTCGGACCGCGTCGATCGGGAACGGCGACCGCGTCGGTCGCCTCAGGATAGCGGAGGACTTGCAACGTGCCAAGAAAGTTCTTGACAGCGTCTGGCGGGCGACGTAGCGTGACACGCACACCGGAATTGGCACGTGCCAATTCCGGGACGGCGACGGTGCCGCACACCCGCTGTGAGAGGTCTCATGAACATCGGATGCCACGGGCTCGTCTGGACGGGGAACTTCGATGCCGAGGGCATCCGTCTGGCGGTGCGCAAGACCAAGGGCGCGGGTTTCGACCTCATCGAGTTCCCGTTGATGGATCCGTTCTCGTTCGACGTCGCCGTCGCGAAGGACGCGCTGGAGGAGTACGACCTCGCCGTCAGCGCCTCCCTCGGACTCTCCGAGGCCACCGATGTCACCAGCTCCGACCCTGCGATCGTCGCGGCCGGCGAAGCCTTGCTGATCAAGGCCGTGGATGTGCTCGCGGACCTCGGGGGCCAGCACTTCTGCGGGGTGATCTACAGTGCCATGAAGAAGTACATGGAGCCGGTGACCGCTGCGGGGCTCGCGCGCAGCCGCGCCGCGATCGCCCGCGTCGCCGACCACGCCGCCGAGCGCGGCGTCTCGGTCTCGCTCGAGGTCGTGAACCGCTACGAGACCAACGTGCTGAACACGGCGCGACAGGCTCTGGGGTACGTCGCCGAGGTCGATCGGCCGAACCTCGGAATCCACCTCGACACGTACCACATGAACATCGAGGAGTCGGATATGTTCGCGCCGGTCCTCGACGCGGCTCCCGCCCTGCGCTACGTGCACATCGGAGAGAGTCACCGCGGGTACCTCGGCACCGGCACGGTCGACTTCGACACGTTCTTCAAGGCGCTCGGCCGCATCGGCTACGACGGTCCGATCGTCTTCGAGTCGTTCTCCTCGGCGGTCGTCGCTCCCGACCTCAGCCGCATGCTCGGCATCTGGCGGAACCTCTGGAGCGACAACGACGAACTCGGCACCCACGCCAACGCGTACATCCGCGACAAGCTCGTGGCGGTCGACTCGATCCGCCTTCACTGAGCCGGAATCCACCGGCGAGACGATCGGAAGATCAAGATGTCATTACAGGTCTTCCGCATCTGCCCGTCATTAGATACATTTAGATACAACTTGCGCTGCCCGTAGCGTAGGACGCAGAATTGATCCGATGTTTGCGACGGAATGATCCGTCGACGTCGAAGCAGAACCTTCAAGGAAGCAGGTGAGCGCATGAGTGGACCCATCCTCCGGGTCGAGGGGATCAGCAAAGGATTCCCCGGCGTGCAGGCGCTGAAAGACGTGCACCTCGAGGTGCACGCCGGAGAGGTGCTCGTGCTCGTGGGTGAGAACGGTGCCGGCAAGTCGACCCTGATGAAGATCCTCTCCGGGATCTACACCAAGGACGAGGGCACGATCACGTTCGAGGGCCGGGAGGTCGAGCTCACGAGCCCCCTCCAGGCGCAGGAGCTCGGCATCACGATCATCCATCAGGAGCTCAACCTGATGCCCGATCTGACCGTGGCGCAGAACATCTACGTGGGGCGGGAACCCACCACGGGTCCGTTCCTGTCGGAGCGCAAGCTGAACGCGCAGACCGCCGAGCTGCTGCAGCGCCTCGACATCCACCTGAACCCGCGTCAGCTCGTCGGCGAGCTCACGGTGGCCGAGCAGCAGATGGTCGAGATCGCCAAGGCGCTGTCCTTCAACGCCAAGGTGCTCATCATGGACGAGCCGACCTCGGCCCTCACCGACACCGAGGTCGAGACGCTCTTCGTGCTGATCGAGCAGCTCAAGGCGCGCGGCACCGGGATCGTCTACATCTCGCACCGCATGGACGAACTGCGCCGCCTGGCTGATCGGGTGACCGTCCTGCGTGACGGCACATACATCGGATCACTCGATAAGTCCGAGATCACCATCCCGACGATCATCGAGATGATGGTCGGCCGCGTGATCGACGAGGGAACCCGTCCCCAGGCCCGTGAGCACGCGAACGACCCCGTGGTCCTCGAGGTGCAGGGGCTGTCGACCAAGAGCCTTCTGAAAGACGTCTCGTTCCGGTTGCACCAGGGCGAGATCCTCGGCTTCGCCGGACTCATGGGGGCGGGGCGCACCGAGACCGCTCGAGCCGTGATCGGCGCCGACCACCGCGACAGCGGCACGATCACCATCGACGGTCGCCCGGCGCGGATCTCCCAACCGGCGGACGCGGTGCACCACGGCCTCGGGTACCTGTCCGAGGACCGGAAGCTCCTCGGTCTCATGCTCGAGCAGGATGTGACGTTCAACACCGTGCTCGCCTCGCTCGGCTCCTATGCCAACGCGATCGGCTGGATGGGCGACAGCAAGGCGAAGAACCGCACCAAGGAATACGTGCAGCAGCTGCGCGTGAAGACGCCCTCGGTCAACCAGGTCGTCAAGCTCCTCTCCGGAGGGAACCAGCAGAAGGTCGTCATCGCCCGCTGGCTGATGCGCGACTGCGACATCCTCATCTTCGACGAGCCGACCCGAGGGATCGACGTCGGCGCGAAAGAGGAGATCTACCGCCTCATGCAGCAGCTCGCTGACGCAGGCAAGTCCATCATCGTCATCTCATCCGAGCTCCCGGAGATCCTCCGTGTGGCGAACCGCATCGCGGTCTTCGCCAACGGTCGCATCACCGGGACGCTCCGCAACGAGGAAGCAAGCCAGGAGAAGATCATGCAACTCGCAGCCCACGGGGAGGAAGACTGATGAGCGCTCCGCAGCAGCCCGGATCGTCGACGACGACGATCATCCAGACCGCCGTGAACGAGGACACCGACAAGAGGGATGTCGTCGGGTTCATCAAGCGGCAGTTCCAGCAGTCGCTGGCCTTCGGCACCTTGATCGTGCTGGTCATCTTCTTCTCGATCGCCAGCCCCAACTTCTTCACCTTCAGCAACATCGCCACCGTGCTGCTGTCGACCGCGGTGATCGGCATCCTCGCCCTCGGGACGACCTTCGTCATCATCACCGGCGGCATCGACCTGTCGATCGGCACCGGCATGGCGCTGTGCGCCGTGATGACCGGCGTCATCATCACGAACATGGGCCTTCCCGTCTGGGTCGGAGTGATCGGCGGCGTCGGCACAGGCGTGCTGATGGGACTCGTCAACGGCGTGAACATCACGTTCCTGCGACTGCCCCCGTTCATCGCCACGCTCGCGATGATGATGATCGCGGGTGGTCTCGCCCTCGTGATCTCGAACGTCGCACCGATCTACTTCTCGACCTCGGCACCGGACTTCAAGAAGATCGCCCTCGGCGTGATCATCCCCGGCATCCCGAACGCGGTGCTCATCACCGCCGCGCTGGCGATCGTCGCCTGGCTCGTGCTCTCGAAGACCCTGCTCGGTCGCTACACCTTCGCGATCGGCTCGAACGAGGAGGCCACCCGGCTGTCGGGTGTCAACACGCGTCGCTGGACCATCCTCATCTACATGTTCGCGGGTGCGTTCACCGGCGTCGCCGGCATCGTCATCGCCTCGCGCCTCGACTCTGCCCAGCCGCAGATCGGCATGGGGTACGAGCTGCAGGCGATCGCCGCGGTCATCATCGGCGGCACCTCGCTGCTGGGCGGACGCGGATCCATCCTCGGCACCGTGATCGGCGCCCTGATCATGAGCGTGCTCGTGAACGGACTGCGCATCATGTCGATCCAGACCGAGTGGCAGAACATCGTCGTCGGTGTGGTCGTGCTGCTCGCGGTCTTCCTCGACTCGCTCCGCAACCGGCAGCGCACCTGACCTCAATCCCTGCACCACCCACCCACCCACGAACAATGGAGTTTTCATGAAATTCGGGAAGAAGACCGCATTCGCAGCGCTGGTCGCCGCATCCGCCCTGGTGTTCGCCGGCTGTGCCGGCGGCGGCGACGTGATCGAGGAGGGCTCCGGCGGAGACGGCGGCAGCGGCGACGGCGAGATGTACATCGCCATGGTCTCGAAGGGCTTCCAGCACCAGTTCTGGCAGGCCGTCAAGAAGGGCGCCGAGGAGAAGGCCGACGAGCTCGGCGTGAAGATCACGTTCGAGGGCCCCGCGGCCGAGACCGAGATCGCGCAGCAGCTCGAGATGTTGACCGCCGCGATCGACAAGAACCCGGACGCCATCGCCTACGCCGCCCTCGACCCCGAGGCGTGCGTCGCCCCGCTCGAGCAGGCCAAGTCGAAGGACATCCCGGTCGTCTACTTCGACGCCCCCTGCAACGGCGACGTGGGCCTGAGCCTGTCCGCCACCGACAGCAAGGTCGCCGGTGCGCTCGCTGCCGAGCACATGGCCGAGCTGATCGGCGGCGAAGGACAGGTCGCGATCGTCGGCCACTCGCAGATCAACTCGACCGGTGTCGAGCGTCGCGACGGCTTCGTCGACAAGATCGAGGCGGACTACCCCGACATCGAGATCGTCGACATCCAGTACGGTGACGGCGACCACCTCAAGTCGGCCGACATCGCCAAGACCCTGATCGCGGCCCACCCCGACCTCAAGGGCATCTACGGCACCAACGAGGGCTCCGCCATCGGTGTGGTGAACGCCGTGAACGAGCTCGGCCTCGAGAAGGGCAAGATCACCATCGTCGGCTTCGACTCCGGTGCGGCCCAGATCAACGCCATCAAGGACGGCACCATGGCCGGCGCGATCACGCAGGACCCGATCGGCATCGGCGCGCAGGTCGTGCAGGCCGCGTACGACGCCGCCAACGGTGAGTCGGTCGAGAAGTTCTACGACACGGGTTCGTACTGGTACGACAGCACGAACATCGACGACCCGAAGATCGCGGCCGTCCTCTACGAGTGACACCGCATCCATGAAGAAGCCCCTCGCCTTCGGGCGGGGGGCTTTTTCGTGTCGGGACGGCGTGTCCGCGGAGATGTGTCGGGACGGCACGGCGTGTCCGGAGCGGGTGGGGACGGATGTCGGGAGGTTTCTCGGGTGCAGGAGCGGATGCCGGCGATTCTTCCGACATGCGTGCAGTCTCCCGACAGGTGAGCAGGGGGAGTCAGACGGAGAGGGCCAGGAGCTGTGCCGGTGTGGTCACGAGCATCCGGTGCACGGCGTCCTCGCCCACAGCCTCGCGGAGGCGGGGGAGGTAACGGTCGCCGAGGTAGGCGAGCCCGGGCATGCCGCCGTACGCGATGTACCGTGTGCGCCGGGCGACATCGCCGCCGAGCACGATCCGGTCGCCGGCGCCGCGCTCGACCACGGCGACGGTCAGGGCGAGCAGCTCGGCATCGGAGCGGGTGCGCGGACGCGCGAAGCCGTCGTAGCCGAGGTGGGCTCCGCGTTGGGCGAGGGACACGTGCAGCCCGGGGTCGGGGTCGCGGTCGGCGTGCGCGAGCACGACCCGGTGGGCGGGCACCCCCTCGGCGGAGAGCAGGTCGAGCACCTCATGGGCCGCCGTGCCGAACTCCAGATGCACCATGACGGGAGCCCCTGTCGCGCGGTGCGCTGCGGCCACGGCGATCAGCGTCGTGCGCTCGAACGGACTGATACGCCAGTAGTCGGCGCCCCCCTTGAGCAGCCCTGCGCGCACGGGAGCGCCGCCCGGTGTGCGCGCGAGGGAGATGTCGGGCGTCTCGAAGATCTCGCTGTCGTCCACGGGCATGCCGCGTGTGAGGTCGGCGAGGAAGAGAGCGGCCAGGCGGTCGGAGGTCCAGACCTGCATCGGATGGTCCGCGCCGTAGTGGGCTTCACGGTGACGGCCGGTCGTCGCGACGATGTGCAGTCCGGTCGTCGCGCTGATCCGTGCCAAAGCCTCCGGGTCCCGGGCGAGTCCGAACGGTGTGGCATCCACCATCGTGTCGAACCCGCTCGCCCGCAGCAGTGCCGCTTCTTTGCCCGACGCGGTCTCATCGTCGAGCTCATCGCCCGGCAGCAGCGGCGACACCTGGAACAGGTGCTCGTGGTAGTTCACTCGTCCGAGCGCCGTCGGCGTGATGTCGCCGAGCACCGTGCGGACGACGACGGACATCAGCGCACCGACTCCGCGGCCTCGGCGAGTCGCTCGACGACCTCGGGGGTCAGGTCGAGCTCGAACACGTCGGCCACCACCTGCGACCAGCCGTGGATGAAGTAGCGCCAGCCGTCGACGACGTGGAGCCCGCGCGCGGCCGCCTGCGCCTGCGCCTGATGAAGGAACTCGAGCGAGCCGCGGTAGTTGAACTCCCACGCGTACCCGCCTTCGGGGAACACCGCCGTGTCGCTCAGGGGCGAGCCCGGGCGGTCCTTGCCGAGCCCGGTGGCGTTGGCGATGACGGATCCCGGGGGTGCGGCGGCCACCAGGGCATCGGCCTCTGCAGGGGAGGCGGTCACCACGTACTCGATCAGTCCCTCGCGCGTGCCGTGCTGGCGGTGCACCTCGCGCAGGTGGTCGAGCTTGTCCTGTGTGCGGGCCGTCACCGTGATCTTCGAGGGGGCATCCTCACGCTCGGCCAGCGCCCAGCTCAGCGCGGTGCCCGAACCGCCGGCACCCAGGATCACGACCGCCGCCCCCGTGCGCGTGAAGTGATCGGCCGGGAGGAAGTCGTTCAGCGCGAGGTCGACCGTGATCGGGTCCTTGGCCCGTCCGGACAGGACCCGTCCGCGCTTCGAGATGCTGGAGATCTCGGAGCAGGACATCGCGAACGGATCCAGCTCATCGAACAGGTCGGAGGCCGCGGCGTACACGTTCATCTTGTGCGTGGTCACGAGGGCTCCACGGTGGTGCGGGTCATCGCGGATCTGCTCGACCATCGCGCGGTACTGTGCCGGCTCGGCGTCCATCGGCAGATCGTGGCCGAGCAGGGTGCGCGTCGGGAGACCCAGGATGTCGGCCCACAGCGGGAACACCTTCATGATCGACGACGACGCCGTGGTCACCCCGACGAAACCCATGTAGTCGGCGGATGCGGCAGTGGAGGCCCCGTCGGCGTGGACGGTGTCGGCGGTGGTGGTCATCGGTTCTCCTCGGCGAGCGGGACGGGGACGGGATGGGCGGGATCGCTGCCGGCGAGGATCGCGATCACGTCGGCCAGCGAGAGAGCGCCCATGTTGTCGACGGCCTGGGTGGTCTGCGCGCCGAGGTGCGGGGTGACGATCACGCGGTCGGCGAGGTCCGGGGCGAGCAGAGGGCTGTGGTGCGCGGCCGTGTCACCGTCGAGGGTGTCGGCCGCGTAGCCGGCGAGAGTTCCGTCGCGGAGCGCCTGCGCGACGGCTGCCTCGTCGATCAGGTCACCGCGGGCGGTGTTGATCAGCACGGTTCCCGGCCGCATGCCGGTGAGACGGTCAGCGTCGACGAGCTGTTGCCCGCCCGGAGCGTGCAACGTGATGACGTCGGCGGTGCGGAACAGGTCGTCGAGCGAGACGGGTTCTGCACCCCGGGCCCGCACGACGTCGTCGGGAAGGAACGGATCGGCGGCCAGCGCGCGCGGCCCGAAGCCACTCAGCCGCGCTGCCACACCCTGGCCGATGCGCCCGAAGCCGACGATGCCGACCGTGGCGGCGCCGAGCTCACGTCCGCGCCGCACGCCCCAATCGCCCGTGCGTACGCGGCGGTCCCCGTCCGGGATGAACCGCAGCGCGGCGAGCATGAGCCCGACCGCGTGGTCGGCGACCGCGTCGGCGTTGGCGCCGGGGGTGTTGGTCACCGGGATGCCGCGATCGCGCGCCGCGCCCAGATCGACCGACTCGGTGCCGACGCCGTACCGGGCGACCACCTTGAGCTTCGGAGCCGCGGCGAAATGTGCGTCCGTGACCGCCCCGGTGCCCGCGATCCAGGCATCAGCGCCGTGCAGGAGTGATCGCAAGTCCTCGAGGTCATGATGCGCCGGACCGCGGAGGATGCGATGCCCCGCCTGGGCGGCGCGTTCCACCAGGTCGAGGTCGCCGTCCGAGAAGGAGCGGCTGGTGACGAGGATCACGCCCATCAGCGCGGCCGTCCGGCGAACCACGGCGCCAGGGCCGTGTAGGCGTCGGCGAAGCGGGCGTGCCGCTCGGCGTAGACGGCATGGCGCCCGGCATCCGGGGTGAACTCGGCGGTGACCTCGCTCAGGGCGCGGGCGGCCGAGAAGTCCGTGAGTCCGAGCCCGACTGCGGCGGTGACCGCTGCTCCGAGACTGTTCGCCTCCTCCACGATCGTCCGGCGGCGCACCGGCACGCCCCACACATCCGCCAGCACCGAGAGGTACACGTCGCTCTGGGCTCCGCCGCCGACCGCGTCGATGCGGTCGATCACGGCCCCGGACTCACGGAAGGCCTGGATGCAGCTGAGCAGGTTGAACGCCGTACCCTCCAGCACCGCCCGCACGAGGTGGGCTCTGCCGTGGTGGCGGGCGAGGCCGACGAAGGCGCCGCGGGCGTCCGGGTCCCACATCGGGGAGCGCTCGCCGAGGAGGTAGGGGAGGAAGTAGAGGTCGTCGGTGTCGATGTCGGCGGACGCTTCGGCCGTCAGCCGTCCGGTCTCGGGGTGCGCGGGGTCGGGGGAGAGAGCCTCCGAGATCCATTGCACCGAGGCACCGCCGGCCTGCATGGTGGCGGTCGGCACGAACGAGCCGGGGACCACGTTGTCGAACGTGAAAGTGCGCATCGCGGGGTCGTGCAGCGGGGCATCGGCCGCGAACGAGATCCACGACGAGGTGCCCAGGCACACGTACGCGCCGTCCTCGGGAGCGACGACGCCGGAGCCGACGGCGGCCATCGGACCATCGCCGCCCCCCATCACCACACGGACGCTCGCGGGGAGCCCGAGGGTGTCCGCGGCTGCGTCCGTCAGCGTGCCGGCGATCCGGGTCGAGTCGAGGATCTCGGGGAACAGAGCCGGGTCGAGTCGTGCGGCGCGCACGACCTCGTCCGACCAGGTTCCGGCGGCCTGGTCGTAGGCGTTGGTGCCGGAGGCGTCGGAGCGGTCGGTGGCCAGGTGCCCGGTCAGGCGCAGGACGATGAAGTCCTTCGCGACGCACACCCGGCGCACGCGCGCCCACACGTCGGGCTCGTTGTCGCGCACCCACATGATCTTCTCGACCGAATAAGTGGGGTTGAGGCGATGGCCCAGGATGCCATAGGCGTGTTCGGCGCCGATCGCGGCCTCGAGCTCGCGCTGCTGGGCGCCCGACCTGGTGTCGGCCCAGATGATCGCCGGGCGTGCGGGTTCGCCGTCGGCGTCGAGCAGCACAGCCCCCATCATCTGGCCGCTCACCACGAGTCCGGCGATGTCGGTCGCGGCCGTTCCAGTGCGGGCGATCAGGTCGCGCGTCGCCCCGACGACCGCGTTCCACCAGTCGGAGGGGTTCTGCTCGGCGATACCGCCCGCGGCGAAGTGCGCGGGGTAGGGGACGGTGACCGAGGCGACGAGACGGCCGTCGTCGTGGTGCAGCGACGCCTTGTTGCCAGTGGTGCCCAGATCGTGCGCGATGATCATGGCCGGAGCCTATTCCGCGTAGGGGCGCAGGTCGACGCCGGAGGCTGCGCGATAGGCGCGTGCGCCCATGCCGTGCTCCAGCACCCAGCCGTAGTCGTGCCCCGCTCCTCCCGGGTAGACCGCGAGGAAGGCGTAGGGCTCGTCGCCGGTGTTGACCGAGCGATGCGCCCAGCCCGGCGGGATGTAGCCGATCGTTCCGGGGAGCATGTCCAGCCACTCGGTGCGCTCGCCGTCGAACATGAGCAGACCGCCGCGGCCCTTCAACGCCAGGTAGATCTCGCCCTGATGGTTCGGGTGCTGGTGACCCTTGGTCATCCAGAGCTCACCGGACGTGTCGCCGGGCATGATCGTCGTGATCGACTGCGGCAGCTCGCGGTCGACCTCGGGAACGGGGGAGCTCACCACCGTGTAGACCACGGGGTTGTCGCCGGCGGATGTGTCGGCCCAGGCCTCGGCGTCGAGGAAAAGCCCCTCGAGGTCGGACATCCGCCGGGTGAGGGTCGGCCCTTCGGGCGAGAGCGTCAGCTTCTCGGCGTCGAACGCGATCGCCATCGGAGAGATCGGCGGGGTGTGGAACTCGGGCATCGGTGCTCCTCGTACGGGCGCTGCGTCGTTGCGCAACCTGTAATGACAGGTTCACTGTACCTGTTATGACAGGTCGCGTCCAGAGTCCCTCTTCTTTCGAATCGCGTGAATGGTCGGATTCGGGGCGGAGAAGCGACGGTTCACGCGATTCGAAACCCGGGGCTGTCGCGAGTAGCGTCAACGACCATGGGGACGGATACGGCGGTCGCACCCGCGCGCGACGTCCGCCTCGGGCTGCCGCTTGCGATCGCCGCGGCCTTCGCATTCGGTATGTCGGGAGCCTGGGCGCGCGGGCTCATCGATGCGGGGTGGACGCCCGGGGCCGCGGTCACCGCTCGCATCTGGGTGGCCGCCCTCGTGCTGCTCCTCCCCACGATCCTCTCCCTGCGTGGGCGGTGGGGGCTGCTGCGGCGCAATGCGGGGATGATCCTTGCCTACGGTCTGCTCGCGGTCGCGGCGACGCAACTCTTCTATTTCCAGGCCGTCGCGGTCATGGATGTCGGGATCGCCCTACTCATCGAGTACACCGCTCCGGTCGCGGTGCTGCTGTGGCTCTGGCTGCGCAGGGGGGAGCGCCCGACGCGTCGGAGCATCATCGGCGCGGCCATCGCCTTCGTCGGGCTCGTGCTGATGCTCGACATCCTCACCGGCGCCGACGTGAACGTGGCCGGGATTCTCTGGGCGCTCGGGGCGATGGTGGGGGCGGCGACGTACTTCGTGCTGTCCGCCAAGGCGGACACGGGGCTGCCGCCGATCGCGCTCGCCGGCAGCGGTCTGCTGCTCGGCGCGCTCGGGCTCACCGCCGCCGGGGCCATCGGCGTGCTGCCGATCCGGTGGACCACCGACGACATCGCATACCGGTTCGGCAGTGTGCCGTGGTTCGTCCCGGTGCTGGCGATGGGTGTCGTCGCGACGGCCCTCGCGTACCTGCTCGGGATCGCGTCGACGCGGATGCTGGGGCCGCGGCTCGCGTCCTTCGTCGCGCTCGCCGAGGTCGTGGCGGCTCTTCTGTTCGGCTGGCTGCTCCTCGGGCAGCTCCCCGATCTGCTGCAGGCGCTGGGTGGGGTGCTCGTGCTCGCCGGCGTCGTCGTGGTCAAGTTGGGGGAGCCGGTCGCCCGGGAGTTCGTCGAACCAGTGCCGTAGCCCTCGCGGGGAATGTATACCGGAAACGAGTCCAGCGAGATCATCGGCCCGCCAGAACCGCTTTATGTATACACTGAGGGCATGACCCTTCCCGTGGAGCGCACCTCGGCCGGTGACCGTGCGTATGCGGCGCTGCTCGATGACATCCAGTCCGGTGCGCTCGCGGCAGGTTTCGTGCTCGGGGAGGTCGAGCAGGCGGAGCGCCTGGGCGTGAGTCGCACGCCCATGCGCGAAGCGCTGCGCAGGCTCGCCGCCGACGGCCTCGTCGTCCAGCAGTCACCGCGGGTGACGGTCGTCGCCGATCTCGACGCCGACGACATCCGCTCGCTCTTCGAGATCCGCCGTGCGCTCGAGGAGAGCTCGGCACGCCTCGCCGCCACCCGGGGCGATGCCTCCCTGTTCGCCGCGCTCGCCGACGAGTTCGCCCACGTCGACCTCGACGCCGTCGCCGGCCGCGACGCCTACTATGCGCTGATCGCCCGCTTCGACGCCGCCCTCGACGCCGCTGTGGCGAACGACTACATCGCGTCGGCGCTGCGCACGGTGCGCACCCACCTCGTGCGGGTTCGTCGGATGGCGCGGGACAACCCCGCCCGGCTCGCCGCCTCCGCGGGGGAGCACCGCACCATCGCCGCGGCGCTCGCCGCCCGCGACGGCGACCTCGCGGCCCACGCGACGCACGTGCACCTGCACAACGCGCTCACCGGCATCCTCGACTCCCTCCCCGAAGACGTCTCGTCTCCTCCCACGACCGAAGGACTCTCATGACCGTCACCCACCACGTCCGTGTGCACCGCAGCGACGAGAACCTCGCCCGTGAGGATCAGCTCGCCTGGAGGATCGCCGAGGTCGCCGCCGACCCGGTCGAGGTCGAGCAGGATGTCGTCGACATGATCATCAACCGCATCATCGACAACGCCTCCGTCGCCGCGGCCTCCCTGACCCGCGCGCCGATCAACGCGGCCAGGGCGCAGGCGTTCAGCCATCCCGTCTC
Source organism: Microbacterium sp. ZOR0019 (assembly GCF_000800925.1). NCBI lineage: Bacteria > Bacillati > Actinomycetota > Actinomycetes > Micrococcales > Microbacteriaceae > Microbacterium > Microbacterium sp. ZOR0019. The sequence continues at coordinate 17,305 of NZ_JRKC01000020.1, forward strand.
GACGGGCGGCGTCGGTGCGAACCTCTTCGGGGCCGCCCTCGACCACCGCACCAGCCCCGAGTGGGCCGCCTGGGCGAACGGCGTGGCCGTGCGCGAGCTGGACTACCACGACACGTTCCTCGCGGCGGAGTACTCGCACCCCGGCGACAACATCCCGCCGATCCTCGCGGTCGCCCAGCACACCGGCAAGGACGGCCGTGCCCTGGTGCGCGGCATCGCCACCGGGTATGAGATCCAGATGGATCTGGTGCGCGCGATCTGCCTGCACAAGCACAAGATCGACCACGTCGCCCACCTCGGCCCGTCGGCCGCCGCCGGCATCGGAACCCTGCTCGGCCTCGACGTCGAGACCATCTATCAGGCCGTCGGGCAGGGACTGCACACCACGACCGCCACTCGCCAGAGCCGCAAGGGGGAGATCTCGACCTGGAAGGCGCACGCTCCGGCCTTCGCCGGCAAGATGGCCGTCGAAGCGGTCGACCGGGCGATGCGGGGGCAGACCAGCCCCGCCCCGATCTACGAAGGTGAAGACGGTGTGATCGCGTGGATGCTCGACGGCAAGGATGCCGCGTACGACGTGCCGCTGCCCGCCGCGGGTGAGCCCAAGCGCGCGATCCTCGACTCGTACACGAAGGAGCATTCGGCCGAGTATCAGGCGCAGGCGCTCATCGACCTCGCCCGCAAGCTCGGGATCGAGAACCCGGCGCTGCGTGACCCCGCCAACATCGATCAGATCGTCATCCACACGAGCCATCACACCCACAACGTGATCGGCTCCGGCGCCAACGACCCGCAGAAGTACGACCCGACCGCCTCGCGCGAGACGCTCGACCACTCGGTGCCCTACATCTTCGCGGTCGCGCTGCAGGACGGTGGATGGCACCACGTCGACTCCTACGCCCCCGAGCGCGCGGGCCGTGCCGACACGGTCGCGCTGTGGCACAAGATCACCACCGCCGAGGACGCCGAGTGGACGCGCCGCTATCACTCCGAGGACCCGGATGAGAAGGCGTTCGGCGGTCGCGTCGAGATCCGCCTCACCGACGGGTCGACCGTGGTGGACGAGATCGCCGTGGCGGACGCCCACCCCCTCGGAGCGCGTCCGTTCGCCCGGGAGAACTACATCGCCAAGTTCCGTCTGCTGGCGGAGCCCGTGCTCGAGCCCGCCGAGATCGAACGGTTCCTGGACCTCGTCCAGCGTCTGCCCGAGCTGACTGCAGCGGAGGTCGGCGAGCTGTCGATCGTCGCGAAGCCGGGAGTGCTCGAGAACGCCGGCGCCCCGAAGGGGCTGTTCTGATGTCCACGCCGTTCACAACTCAGGAGAATGGGGGGCGAATGGCATGCACGCCCGCCCGCTCGGCCCGTTCACGCACATCCTTCCTGAGTTGCGAACACCTCACCGAGGAGAGCTGATGCTGTACTCGACCGTCACCCCGTCGGAGAAGCGGCGCCTGTTCCGCGAGCGGCTCGCGAGCGGGGAGCTGCTCCGCTTCCCCGGTGCGTTCAACCCGCTGAGCGCACGCCTGATCGAGCAGAAGGGCTTCGACGGCGTCTACATCTCCGGCGCCGTGCTCTCGGCCGACCTGGGCCTCCCCGACATCGGCCTCACCACACTCACCGAGGTCGCCGGGCGGGCGAAGCAGATCGCCCGCATGACCGACCTCCCCGCGATCGTCGATGCCGACACCGGCTTCGGCGAACCGATGAACGTCGCCCGCACGATCCAGGAGCTCGAGGATGCGGGCCTCGCGGGCACGCACATCGAGGACCAGATCAACCCGAAGCGCTGTGGTCACCTCGACGGAAAATCCGTGGTCGACGAGGACACGGCGATCAAGCGCATCCGTGCCGCCGCCGACGCCCGTCGCGACGAGAACTTCCTCCTCATGGCGCGCACCGACATCCGGGCGGTGGACGGGCTGGACGCGGCGATCGACCGCGCCAAGGCGCTGGTGGATGCGGGCGCCGACGCGGTGTTCCCCGAGGCGATGCGCACGCTCGCGGAGTTCGAGGCGATGGCCGAGGCACTCGATGTGCCGATCCTCGCGAACATGACCGAGTTCGGCAAGAGCGAGCTGTTCTCCGTGGATCAGCTGCGCGACGCCGGGGTCAACCTCGTCATCTGGCCGGTGTCGCTGCTGCGGATCTCGATGGGGGCCGCGGGCCGTGCGCTCGATACGCTGAACGAAGAGGGGCACCTGACCTCGAAGCTCGGCGAGATGCAGCACCGCGCCGACCTCTACGACCTGATCGACTACGAGTCGTACAACCATTTCGACTCCGGTGTCTTCAACTTCACCATCACGAAGGAGTGACCATGACCGAGCCGGACATCAAGAAGGGCCTCGCGGGGGTCGTCGTCGACACGACCGCGATCTCGAAGGTCAATCCCGAGACGAACAGTCTGCTGTACCGCGGCTATCCGGTGCAGGAGCTCGCGGACACGCAGCCGTTCGAAGCGGTCGCCTACCTGCTCTGGAACGGCGAACTGCCGACGCCCGAGGAGCTGGCGGCGTTCCGCGTGGAGGAGCGCAGACACCGCGCGCTCGCCGACAACGTCAAGGCCGCGATCGACCTGGTCCCGCTCGACGCGCACCCGATGGACGAGGTGCGCACCGCGGTGAGCCTGATCGGTGCGTCCGACCCGGGCGCCGGCGGCTCGGTGCTCGACGCCGGGGGCAGCCCCGAGCAGAACCTCGAGCGCAGCATCCGCCTCTTCGCCGCGCTCCCGGCGATCGTCGCCTACGGGCAGCGTCGTCGTCGTGGCCAGGAGCTCATCGCCCCCCGCGACGACCTCGACTACTCCGCGAACTTCCTCTGGATGACGTTCGGCGAGGAAGCGGACGACGTCGTCGTGGATGCGTTCAACCGCTCGATGATCCTGTACGCAGAGCACTCCTTCAACGCCTCGACGTTCACCGCACGCGTGATCACCTCGACACTGAGCGACATCTACTCCGCGGTCGTCGGGGCCATCGGCGCGCTCAAGGGCCCGCTGCACGGTGGCGCCAACGAAGCGGTCCTGCACATCTTCGACGACATCGGCACCGCAGACAATGTCGTGCCGTGGCTAGACAAGGCACTCGCCGAGAAGCGCAAGATCATGGGCTTCGGGCATCGGGTCTACAAGAAGGGTGATTCCCGGGTGCCGACCATGAAGGCGGCGCTCGACACCCTCGTGGAGCACTACGATCGCGCCGACGTGGCCGAGCTGTACGACACCCTCGAGTCGGAGTTCGTGGCGCGCAAGGGCATCTATCCGAACCTCGACTATCCGTCGGGCCCTGCCTACAACCTGATCGGTTTCGACACGCTCACCTTCACGCCGCTGTTCGTCGCGGCGCGAGTGACGGGCTGGACCGCGCACGTGATCGAGCAGGCGGGATCGAACGCGCTGATCCGTCCGCTGTCGCACTACGACGGCCCGGACGAGCGCCACGTCGAGGGCTGACCCACGTCCCCGAACTCAGAGGGGGCGGGATCGGGGTGAGCGGTGCGCCCGGGGAAGCCCGTCGACTCGCGTCTGACGATGCGGAACCCCGGCTTCACCGTGCGCGGCGAGCGACGACCCCCCTTCTCCTCGATGCGCTCGATGAGCAGGTCCACGGCTGCCACCGCGATCTGTGTGCGCCCGGCGTCGACACTGGACATGGAGGGGATCGAGAACTTGGCCTCGTCGATGTCGTCGAACCCGATCACCGCGACGTCCTCGGGGACGCGCAACCCCGCCTCGCCCAGCGCGCGGAGGGCCCCCAGACCGAGGGCGTCGTTGAGGGCGAAGACCCCGTCGAACGCCACCCCTTCGCTGATCAGCTCGCGGATCGCCAGGAGACCTCCGCTGCGACTCCAGTGCGCGCTCGTGCGGATGAGCCGTGGGTCGACCTCGAAGCCGGCCTCGAGGAACGCCTCCCGATAGCCGGCGAGTCGCAGCTTCGCCGAGCTGGTGCCAGGCGTCTCGTCCTCTTCTGCGCCGACGAGGGCGATGCGCCGGCGCCCGATATCGAGGAGATGCTCCACCGCAGCTCTGGCCGCGGAGGTGTTGTGCATGGCGACGTGGTCTGTCGGGCCGTCGAAGATGCGCTCACCGAGGAGGACGAGGGGGAAGCCCGTGTCCAGCGCATCGGCATCGGGCTGCCCCAGTGCCACGGGGCTGAACAGCAGTCCGTCGGTGAGACGCAGACGCCCTCCGGTGATCACCTGCAGTTCGCGGGCCCTGTCGCCGCTGGTCTGCTCGACGACGACACCGAGCCCCCGGTCGTCGGCGGCACGGATGACCGCATCCGCCAGCTCGGCGAAGTAGTTCTCGCTCAGAGCGGGAACGGCGAGGCCGATGACACCCGTGCGGCCAGAGCGAAGGCCGCGTGCCGACAGGTTCGGCCGGTAGCCGAGTTCATCGATGGCCGTCTGCACACGTTCGCGGGTCTGCGCGCTCACGTGGGGGTAGTCGTTGATGACGTTCGAGACGGTCTTGATGGAGACTCCGGCGAGGCGCGCGACGTCGTGCATCGTCGGATCCATCGGGCCTCACCAATCGCCGTGTGTCACGCCAGCGCGCTCCCCTCACTCTAACGTCGTGCGCAGAGTGCGGGCGGGAGAGGAATGCTCTCCCGCCCGCACCCGAATAGCCTGCTGCTACTGGCCGAGCTCGTTCTGAAGGTCGGTCTGCGCCTGATCGAGAGCCTCTTCCGCGGGCGTGCCGTTCTCGTAGATCTCGTTGAGCGTGACCGTGCGGAACTGGTTGTCGACCGTGGGAAGGGACGCGTTGGAGAACGACTCGAAGTGACCGATCCCGTCCTTCACCGAGTTCAGCACGTCGAACAGGTTCGTCTGGAAGTACTGGTTGAACTTGTTGTCCGGGTTCTTCGTGACCTTCTCGTCTTCCCAGACCGACATGTTCACGGGATCGAAGCCCAGCTCCTCCCACACCTTCACGTTCGCTTCGAGCGACAGCTTGCTGTAGGCCGCGAACTCGCTGGCGATCTCCTTCTTCGCGCTGCCGGCCATCACGGCGGTGCCGGTGCCGCCGCCGCCGATGGTCAGCACCTCGGAGCCCTCGATCTGCGGAGCGGGAGCGATCGCGATCTTCCCCGCGAGATCCGGCATGTAGTCGACGAAACGCGAGGTGTACCACGCGGGGTAGACTACGGCGGCGTAGTCGCCGTCGTTGATGGCGCCGAAGGCCTCCTCGCTGTCCGGGCTGCCACCGGGGATCGTCGAGATCACTCCCGACTCCTTCATGTCCTGGAACATCTCCATCGTGTCGACGACCTCGGGGCTGTTCACGTCGACGTCCCCCCGCCCGTCCTCGGTGAAGAGCTGACCGCCGTTCTGTGCGATCGCGAGCGGCTCGGTGAAGAAGATGCTCGTGCTGGCGACGCCGAACGCCTTCCCGGTCGCCGCGGAGTACTCGGTGCCGGCGGCGGCGAAGTCGTCCCAGGTCTCGATCGTCGTGTAGTCGATCCCGGCGCTCTCGAGGAGTTCGGTGTTGTAGAAGCTCACGAAGGCGCCGACGTGGGTCGGGAAGCCGTAGATCTTGCCGTTCCTGCTGTAGAGGTCGAGCCGGGCCTGCACGATGTCGTCGGTGTAGGGCGCGGCGACCGCCGTCAGATCCGCCAACGGCGGGTTGTCGCCCTTGACGAAGTTCGCGAACTTGCCCACCTCGATGTCGGCCAGGTCGGGGAGGCCCTCCCCGGAGTTCACGGCGAGCAGGAGCTTGTCGTGCATGTCCTGGTAGGGGTAGACGGTGATGTTCAGGTCGATGGCCTTGTCGGGGTTCTCCTTGTTCCAGCTCTCGGCCATCTGCTCGTAGACCTGGCCGTGGAGCTCGGCGAAGACCCACATGTCCAGTGTGGTGGTGCCGTCGGCGTTCGCGCCGTCGTCCTGCGGGGTGCCGCTCGCGCAGGCGGACAGAGCGCCGACCGTCACTGCTGCCACGGTCGCCGCGGTCAGAATCCTTCGGAATCGCATGGTCATACTCCTGACTGTGTGGGGGATACGGGGGAGAGGATGGTTCGGTGTCAGCCCTTGACCGCACCGGCGGTCATGCCCTGCACGAAGAACCGTTGGAACGCGAGGAAGAGGATGAGGAGGGGGATCAGGGAGAAGAACGACCCGATGATCAGCAGTTCGTAGTTGTTGCCGTACGGCGTGAGCAGCGTGTTCAGGCCGATGGGCAGGATGAACTTGTCCGGCGAGCGCAGAACCAGCAGCGGCCAGAGGAAGTTGTTCCAGATGATCATGCTGTTGAGGATCGCCATCGCCGCGAACGCCGGTTTGGCGATCGGTGCCACCAGACGGAAGAAGATGCCGAACTCCGACACTCCGTCCATGCGACCGGCCTCGAGGATCTCCTTCGGGATGCCGAGGAAGTACTGCCGGAAGAAGAAGATCGTGACCGCTTGGGCGAGGAACGGGAGGACGACGATCCAGTACTGGTCCGTGGCGCGCATGTCGTTCACCTGGACGTACAGCGGCAGCATGAGCATCTCGAACGGGATCGTCATGAGGATGATCACGAGGATGAAGCCGAGGCTCTTGCCGCGGAACTCGTACATCGCGAACCCGTAGGCGACGAACGAGCTCACGAGGAGAGTGCCCGCCAATTGCACGACCGTGAGCACGAGACTGTTCCAGAACCATTGGAAGTACAGGCCGGAATCGGTGAAGAGCATCACGTAGTTGTCGAAGCTCAGTGTCGACCAGTCGGTCGAGAACGAGATCCCGTTGCGGATGACGTCGTTGCCGTCCTGAAAGGTTCCGAAGACGATCGCGAGCACCGGGACGAGCGAGACGAGAGCGATGAGGATCAGGAAGCCGCTCTGTATCAGCCCCGCCGTGCGACGCGACATCCGTGGTCGTGTGCGGGCGGCAGGCGGCGTCGCGGAGGTCTGGTACATCATCGAGCCGACTCCTTCTTCAACGTGCCCGTGGCGATGAGCTGAGTGAGATTGATCGCGAGGACCAGCACGAGGAGCACGACGCCCACGGCGGAGGCGAAGCCGAGGTCATTGTCCTGGATGCCCTTGCGATAGAGGTAGCCGACGATCGTCAGGCCCTGGTTGTTCGGTGAGTTGTTGCCGGCGTAGAGCATGAAGCTCTCGAGGAACATGGCCAGACCGCCGTACACGCTGATCGTGGTGACGTAGACGATGGTGGGCTTCAGCCCCGGCAGGGTGACGTTGAAGAACTGCTGGACCTTGCTCGCACCGTCGATCGACGCCGCCTCGTAGTACTCGGTCGGGATCGCCTGCATGCCGGCGAGGAAGTACATCGTGTTCACGCCGGCCCATCTCCACAGCGCCAGGAGGAGCAGTGCCGTGAGACCGGTGAGGTCTTCGCGCAGCCAGCGGACGGGCCCGAAGCCGAAGAACTCGACGACCTGGTTCATCAGACCCGAGTCGGTCTCGGAGAACATCAGTCGGAAGATGATGCCGGCGACCACGACGGACGTCAGCGCGGGGATGAAGAGCGAGGACTTGAAGAAGTCCTTGATGCGGCTGCTGCCCAGTCGGGAGTTGATGATCGCCGCCAGCACCATCGGGATCGGGACGAGGATGACCAGGGTGAGGAGCATGTAGCGGATGCTGTTGAACATGGCCTTCCAGAACACCTGGTCGCGCCAGAGCCGCTCGTAGTTCTCCGTACCGATGAACGTGGCCTGACCGTAGAGCACCTCCTGGAAGCTCATCGTCACCGATCGGCCGACGGGAACCAGCCAGAACACGAGCACCGTGAGCACGAAGGGCAGGATGAACAGGTAGGGGGCGAGACGCTGGTTGTAGAGCAGCTTCTTCATGCGCCGCGACCCCTTCTCAGCGTTCCAGAATTCACAACGATGTAAACGGGCTGACAGTGCGCCACGTCATCGTGCCGGCGTTGCGTGCTCGTGAGGCCGTGGGGGCGTCGCGCTGGTTCTCGATCAGTCATGGCAGCTTTCTTCCTCGAACTCATGCCTGGGTGGCGTTTCTCGCCGGAGCTTCGGGTGGCGCGGAGATGTCGACGCTCCATGAACGGGGTCGTTTGCGCCGCCTCCACCTGTCTTCGCTGAACAGGTTATGCTCCTGCCGACAGATTTACAACGTTGTATATTGGTGACGCACACGTCCTCACTCGGAAGAGCACCCATGCCATCGGCCCATCTGACCATCGACCCGCACTTCGTCACCGGGCGCATTCAGCGTCGACTGTTCGGCGGCTTCGTCGAACATCTCGGACGCCACGTCTACGACGGAATCTATGAACCCGGGCATGAGGCCGCGGATGCGGAGGGGTTCCGCCGTGATGTCATCGACCTCGTCCGAGAACTCGGCGTCTCGACCATCCGCTATCCCGGCGGCAACTTCGTTTCGGGGTTCCGATGGGAAGACTCGGTCGGCCCTCGTGAACAGCGGCCCCGGCGTCTCGACCTCGCCTGGCACTCGACCGAGACGAACGAGGTCGGGCTCCATGAGTTCGCCTCGTGGCTCGACAAGGTGGGCAGCGACCTCATGATGGCGGTCAACCTCGGCACCCGGGGAACGCTGGAGGCACTGGATCTTCTCGAGTACGCGAACATCCGAGGAGGGACGGCGTTGAGTGAGCGGCGTCGAGAGAACGGGCGCGACGAGCCGTTCGGTGTCGAGATGTGGTGCCTGGGCAACGAGATGGACGGTCCGTGGCAGCTCGGCCATCGCTCTGCGGACGACTACGGCAAGGTCGCCTCGCAGGCGGCCAAGGCCATGCGACAGATGGACCCCGATGTCACGCTCGTCGTCTGCGGGTCATCGAGCCGGCACATGCCCACGTTCGGCGAATGGGAGCGCGTCGTGCTCGGGCACACCTACGACGACGTCGACTACATCTCCTGCCACGCCTACTACGAGGAGAAGGACGGAGACCTCGACTCGTTCCTCGCGTCTGCCGTCGATATGGATCGCTTCATCGAGTCGGTGGTGGCGACGGCTGATCACGTCGGGGCCGTACGGGGCAGCACGAAGAAGATCGACCTCTCCTTCGACGAGTGGAACGTCTGGTACCTCGACCGGTTCCGCGACGTGGACAAGATCTCCGGCATCGACAACTGGCCGATCGCTCCGCGTCTGCTGGAGAACGTGTACTCGGTCGTCGACGCGGTCGTCGTCGGCAACCTCCTCATCTCGCTGATCAAGCATGCCGATCGGGTCACGAGCGCATCGCTGGCGCAGTTGGTGAATGTGATCGCGCCCATCATGACCGAGCCGGGCGGGCCCGCGTGGAGGCAGACCACGTTCTACCCCTTCTCGATCACGTCGCGCCTGGCCCAGGGGGACGCGCTCGAGCTCAAGCTCGACGCGCCCTCCTACCGCACCGCACTGTACGGCGAAGTGCCACTCGTCGACGCGGTGGCGACACACGACTCCGAGACCGGGCGCTCTGCCGTCTTCCTGGTGAATCGGAGCACGACGGAGGCGATCACGGTCACCGTGGACATCGCCGGACTCGGCGACGTCGGGGTGTGCGAGGCCCACACCCTGAGCGATGACGACGTGTACGCCGTGAACACGCTCGCCGACCCGGAGCGCGTCACCGTCCGCGACAACGACACGGTCGCCCTCGAAGGAGGACTGCTCACAGTGACTCTGCCGCCCGTGTCCTGGTCCGCCATCGCTCTCGGCTGAACTCACCGGCCCGAGGTCCGAGACGGGGTGATCGCGTTGCGAGTGCGCAGAGGTCTCGTCAGCGTGTGAGCCAGCTCCGCAGGGACCGGGTCACGAAGGGCAGCACCCAGTAGGCCATGATCGGGGTGAGGACGAGAGTCGTGACGAGCACTCGCAGCCAGATCGGGAGACCGTCCCAGCCGGGAACGGGACTCAGGGCGTAGGTGAAGGCCAGGTTGACCGGGAAGAAGCCCAGCCAGATCGAGGTCGCCTGTTTCCACCGCGGAGGCGCGGGCGCGGGCGCGACGGTGACCGTGGCGGTGCCGCCCTCGGAGGACGGGAGCGTGATGGTCCCGGTGGTCGGCTCGTCGAACCAGCCCTCGATGCCGGTACGCCGTTTCGAACGCTCACTCCGTACGAAGCCCTCGCCCATCGACAGCCACCAGGTGCGTTCGGCCGACTGCTCCCACGCGACCAGCGACTCCTCGCTCGCGAAGCGGTAGAGCATGTGCCACACCTGCGAGTCCTCGCCGGCGCGCACCCAGCCGGAGCCGAGGAAGCCCGGATACTTCGTCGCGAGGTTCACCCCCGTCTGCACCCAGGCGGTCGCCTCGGTGATGCGGCCGGGGTCGACCTCGCGGCGGATGGACACGGTGACGGGCTCGGACATGATGCGGTCCTCGGAGAACGGGCGCCCGGGGTCGGGGCGTCGAAGCGGATGCGCCAGGGTGGCAGCGCACGGTCGATTCTAGGTGGATTCTCGCGGCGCTCGAATCGCGCATCCGGTCGGACTCTGAGGTGTTTTTCGACCAGTTGCGGGATTCGAAACGCCCCAGGGATGCCGCCTCCACGAGGAGGACCCCCGCCGACCCGATTCGGCGGGGGTCTCGCGGCGTGGGAGCCGCGACGGGAGCGAGAGTGCTCACCGTGCGCGCGGTAGACGTGACACCCGATCCGGTCTGAGTCTCTGTCCGCGCATCTGCAGTTGTACCCGGGGGAGATGGCCGGCCGGTGAACGCGGTGCGAACAACCCCGACGGATGAGAAGACCCACGCGGGAGAGAATGCTAGGACGTCCTAGTAAATCTCTGGAGGCCAGAGTAAACTCCTCAATGTGCCAATGACGGCACGGAGGGATGTCACACAATGACTCGTACCATCGCCCATTTCGTAGGCGGATCGCTTCTCACTCCCGACTCCGGTCGCTTCGCCGATGTGTTCGATCCGAGCACCGGTGCCGTGCAGGCGCGGGTGCCGCTGGCGTCGGCCGAGGAGGTCCGCCGGGTGATCGCCAACGCCGAGGAGGCCCAGGTCGCCTGGGCCGCGACCAACCCGCAGAAGCGTGCGCGGGTGCTGCTGCGCTTCCTCGACCTGGTGCAGCGCGAGATGGCGCCGCTCGCCGAGCTCCTCGCGAGCGAACACGGCAAGACGGTCGACGATGCCAAGGGCGACATCCAGCGCGGTCTCGAAGTCATCGAGTTCTCCGCCGGGGCTCCGCATCTGCTCAAGGGCGAGTACTCCACGGGCGCGGGGACCGGAATCGACGTCTACTCGATGCGGCAACCCCTGGGCGTGGTCGCCGCGATCACTCCTTTCAACTTCCCCGCCATGATCCCCCTGTGGAAAGCGGGGCCCGCGCTCGCGGCGGGGAACGCCGTCGTGCTCAAGCCCAGCGAGCGCGATCCCTCGGTGCCGGTGCGCCTCGCCGAGCTCTTCCTCGAAGCGGGACTTCCCGCCGGGGTGCTCAACGTCGTGCACGGTGACAAGGAGGCGGTCGACGCGCTGCTCACCGATGACCGCATCCGCGCCGTCGGGTTCGTCGGGTCCACACCGATCGCCGAGTACATCTATGGCACCGCGACGGCTCACGGAAAGCGGGCGCAGTGCTTCGGCGGAGCCAAGAACCACATGATCGTGATGCCGGACGCCGACCTCGACCAGGCGGTGGATGCGCTCATCGGTGCGGGCTACGGTTCGGCCGGAGAGCGCTGCATGGCGATCTCGGTGGCCGTTCCGGTCGGGCAGGAGACGGCCGACGCTCTCGCCGCCAAACTCACCGAGCGGGTCGCCCAGCTGCGGGTCGGGCCCTCTCTCGCGGCGGACGTCGACTACGGGCCGCTGGTCACCCGCGCGGCGGTGGAACGGGTCGAGGGATACATCCAGCAGGGCGTCGACGAAGGAGCGACCCTCCTCGCCGACGGCCGCGGCTTCACCGTTCCCGGTCACGAAGAGGGGTTCTACCTCGGACCGACCCTGTTCGACCACGTCACGACCGAGATGGCGATCTACCGGGAAGAGATCTTCGGCCCGGTGCTCGTGATCGCCCGTGCTGCCGACTACGAAGAGGCGCTGCGCATGGCCTCGGAGCACGAGTACGGCAACGGCGTCGCGATCTTCACGCGCGACGGCGACGCCGCACGCGACTTCGCCGCCCGCGTCGAGGTCGGGATGGTCGGCGTGAACGTGCCGATCCCGGTGCCGATCGCGTACTACACGTTCGGCGGCTGGAAGCGCAGCGGGTTCGGCGATCTCAACCAGCACGGTACCGACGCCTTCCGCTTCTACACGAAGACCAAGACGGTGACGAGCCGCTGGCCGGCGGCGGGCATCCGCGACGGCGCCAGCTTCGTCATCCCCACCATGCACTGATCCGTACCCTCCGCCACGAAACTCCCACAAGGAACCACGATGACCATGACCACCGTCACCACCACAGCCGAAGAGCGCGAGGCGATCATCGGCGCCGTCCGCGAGTTCGCGGAGACCGAGCTCGCCCCGCACGCCGCGGAGCGCGACGAGAAGCACCTGTTCCCCCGCGAATCGCTGAATCGTGCCGGTGAGCTCGGCCTCGGCGGCATCTACGTGGACGAGGAGTTCGGCGGCACCGGCCTCAGCCGCCTCGACACCGTCGCGATCTTCGAGGAGCTCGCGAAGGGCGATCCTGCGGTCGCGGCCTACATCTCCATCCACAACATGGTCGTGTGGATGATCGACACGTACGGCGACGATGTGCAGCGTGGGCAGTGGCTGCCGGCGCTTACCGCGATGTCCGAGTTCGGCGGGTACTGCCTGACGGAGCCGGGTGCGGGATCGGACGCCGCGAACATCGCGACGAGCGCGGTCCGCGACGGCGACGACTTCGTGCTCACCGGCGTCAAGCAGTTCATCTCGGGCGCGGGCGAGGCCGCCGTCTACGTCGTCATGGCACGCACCGGAGAGCCGGGCGCGCGGGGGATCAGTGCGTTCCTGGTGCCGGGCGACGCCGAGGCGTTGAGCTTCGGGGCGCCGGAGAAGAAGATGGGTTGGCATGCGCAGCCGACCCGCCAGGTGATCCTCGACGGCGTGCGGGTTCCGGCCTCCGCCATGCTCGGCGACGAAGGGCGTGGGTTCGCCATCGCGATGTCGGCCCTCAACGGTGGTCGACTCAACATCGCGGCCTGTTCGCTGGGCGGCGCGCAATGGGCGCTCGACCAGGCCGTGCAGTACGTGCACGAGCGGATGGCCTTCGGAGAGCCGCTCGCCGAGAAGCAGTCGATCCTGTTCGCGATCGCCGACATGCGCACCGACCTGCACGCCGCCCGTCTCATGGTGCGAGACGGCGCGCAGGCGGTCGATGAGCATGCACCCGACGCGACGATGCGCTGTGCGATGGCCAAGCGCTTCGCGACCGATGCCGGCTTCGACGTCGCGAACCGGGCGCTGCAGCTCCACGGCGGTTACGGGTATCTGCAGGACTACGGCATCGAGAAGGTCGTCCGTGACCTGCGCGTGCATCAGATCCTGGAAGGGACGAACGAGATCATGAGACTGATCGTCGGCCGCGAGATGCTGCGACCTGCGGGTTCCGCCTCCCTCCAGCGCGGCGGCGGAGACCAGATGCGGAGTGCGTCATGACTCGCGTGGCCTTCCTCGGGCTCGGCCATATGGGGCTGCCCATGGCGAGGAACCTCGTCGCCGCTGGTCATGAGGTGCACGGCTTCGACCTCGTGCCCGCGGCCGTCGAGGCTGCGCAGGCGGCGGGGATCCCGGTTGCGGCGAGTGGAGCGGATGCGGTGGCCGAGGCGGACGTCGTCATCACGATGTTCCCTGCCGGAAAGCACGTGATCGAGGCGTATCGCACCGAACTGCTCGCCGCTGCGCGTCCGGGTACTCTCTTCATCGAGTCGTCCACGATCGCCGTCGATGAGGCGAGGGCGGCCCACGCGCTCGCGCTCGCCGCGGGGCACCGCAACATCGATGCCCCGGTCTCGGGAGGTGTGGTGGGTGCCGAGAACGGCACGCTCGCCTTCATGGTCGGTGGCTCGGACGAGGACTTCGCCGCAGCGCTGCCACTGCTGGAGGTCATGGGCAAGCGCATCGTGCACTGCGGCGGGCCCGGGCTCGGCCAGGCGGCGAAGGTCTGCAACAACATGGTGCTCGCGGTCTCGCAGATCGCGGTGGCCGAGGCGTTCGTGCTGGGGGAGCGACTGGGCCTCGCGCACCAAGCGCTGTTCGACGTCGTGTCGCAGGCATCCGGCCAGTGCTGGTCGATCACGACGAACTGCCCCGTTCCCGGCCCGGTTCCCACGAGTCCGGCCAACCGGGACTATCAGCCGGGCTTCGCCGGGGCGCTGATGGCGAAGGACCTCGGCCTCGCGCTACAGGCGATCGAACAGACATCGACCGACGCCAAGATGGGCCGTCTGGCGCAGGAGCTCTATGCCGCCTTCGCCGCCGGTGACGGTGCGACCCGGGACTTCTCGGGCATCATCACGGATATTCGCGACGATCGCGTGTGAGCACTGCGTTCGAATCGCGCAACTGGTTCCATTCGCGGTGCGGACGGAGTCATTTGCGCGATTCGAAGGCCAGGGTGAATGCTGAAAGAGATCCGACGGAGAGGGCGACATGACCGAATACGAGACGATCCTGGTCGAGCAGCGCGGACGAGTGGGGTGGATCACCCTGAACCGACCCGGCGCGCTGAACGCGTTGAACAGCCGACTCGCGGAGGAGGTCACCGCGGCCGCCGTCGCCTTCGACACGGACGACGCTGTCGGCGCCATCGTGGTGACCGGGTCCGAGAAGGCGTTCGCGGCCGGCGCCGACATCAAGGAGATGGAGAGCATGTCCGCGGCGGAGATGCTCGAGACCGACCACTTCGGCGTCTGGCATGACTTCGCCGCGGTGCGCACCCCCGTGATCGCGGCGGTCTCCGGCTTCGCCCTGGGCGGTGGCTGCGAGCTCGCGATGATGTGCGACATCATCCTCGCCGCGGACAACGCGAAGTTCAGCCAACCGGAGATCAACCTCGGCGTCATCCCCGGGATGGGCGGTACGCAGCGCCTGATCCGTGCGGTCGGCTACTACAAGGCGGCCGAGTTGGTGCTTTCCGGACGTTTCATGGGGGCGGAGGAAGCCGAGCGCGCAGGTCTCGTGTCGCGCGTCGTTCCGGCATCCGAGCTCCTCGCCGAGGCGGCGACGCTCGCCGACTCCATCGCCGCGAAGTCGCTGCCGTCCGTCTATGCGGCGAAGGCCGCGCTGGATGCGGCGATGGAGACGACCCTCGCCGACGGCCTCGCGCACGAGAAGCAGGCCTTCGCCGCGCTGTTCGACACCGCCGACCAGAAGGAAGGGATGTCGGCGTTCCGGGAGAAGCGGTCGCCGGACTTCCAGAACCGCTAGGTGTTCGTTCGCAACTCCTCAAAAAGGAGCGCGTCGCGCGGGAAACGGCGCTTCGCGCGGTGCTCGTCGGAGATTCCTGAGGAGTTGTGAACGCCCTCAGCCGGA
>NZ_JRKC01000021.1:0-3737 GCF_000800925.1 Microbacterium sp. ZOR0019
TCGCTGGGAGCTCATGGGTGGAACATTTGACATGGCATCGAGATCTGATCTTGGAATGAGTACGCCGCTTGCGGTTGGAAGGTTCTGGGTGAGGGGGTCGGTGCCTGCACGCTGTTGGGTCCTGAGGGACCGGATGCGCTTTGACCTTCGGGTTGGAAGCATTTGGTTACTCTGGGCCTTTCGTTGTTTCCCCGGTGGGGAAGCGGTGAGGGGTACCGCCCGTACTTTGAGAACTACACAGTGGACGCGAGCATCTTGCAGCAGCCTTCGGGTTGTTGCACAAGATGATCTTAAAGATCATTAGTCAATTTCTGATTCCATCTTCGGATGGGGTCGAGTTTTGATTCAAACTCATGTGATTTCAAGTCTTTAAGAGCAAACGGTGGATGCCTTGGCATCTGGAGCCGAAGAAGGACGTAGCAATCTGCGATAAGCCTCGGGGAACTGATAAGCAAGTTTTGATCCGAGGGTGTCCGAATGGGGAAACCCCGCTGGGCGGCGTGCCGACCTAGTGACTCCCGCCTGAATATATAGGGCGGGTAGAGGGAACGTGGGGAAGTGAAACATCTCAGTACCCACAGGAAGAGAAAGCAACCGCGATTCCGTTAGTAGTGGCGAGCGAAACCGGATCAGGCTAAACCTAGCGTGTGTGATAGCCGGCAGGCGTTGCACGTTGGGGGTTGTGGGACTTTTCAGTCATCTCTGCCGAGGTGGCGGCGTTACAAGAAGGTATAGACGAACGGTCTTGAAAGGCCGGTCATAGAGGGTGCCAACCCCGTAGTCGAAATGCTTCTCTTGGCGCGAAGAGTATCCCAAGTAGCACGGGGCCCGTGAAATCCCGTGTGAATCTGTCAGGACCACCTGATAAGCCTAAATACTCCCAGATGACCGATAGCGGACAAGTACCGTGAGGGAAAGGTGAAAAGTACCCCGGGAGGGGAGTGAAATAGTACCTGAAACCGTTTGCTTACAAACCGTTGGAGCCTCCTTAGTAGGGGTGACAGCGTGCCTTTTGAAGAATGAGCCTGCGAGTTAGCGATATGTGGCGAGGTTAACCCGTGTGGGGTAGCCGTAGCGAAAGCGAGTCTGAATAGGGCGATTCAGTCGCATGTCCTAGACCCGAAGCGAAGTGATCTATCCATGGCCAGGTTGAAGCACGTGTAAGAGCGTGTGGAGGACCGAACCCACTTAGGTTGAAAACTGAGGGGATGAGCTGTGGATAGGGGTGAAAGGCCAATCAAACTTCGTGATAGCTGGTTCTCTCCGAAATGCATTTAGGTGCAGCGTTGCGTGTTTCTTGCCGGAGGTAGAGCTACTGGATGGCCGATGGGCCCTACAAGGTTACTGACGTCAGCCAAACTCCGAATGCCGGTAAGTGAGAGCGCAGCAGTGAGACTGTGGGGGATAAGCTTCATAGTCGAGAGGGAAACAACCCAGACCACCAACTAAGGTCCCAAAGCGCGTGCTAAGTGGGAAAGGATGTGGAGTTGCTGTGACAACCAGGAGGTTGGCTTAGAAGCAGCCACCCTTGAAAGAGTGCGTAATAGCTCACTGGTCAAGTGATTCCGCGCCGACAATGTAACGGGGCTCAAGCACGCCACCGAAGTTGTGGCATTGACATTATTGGTAGGCCTTCGTGGTCCAGCCGTGTTGATGGGTAGGAGAGCGTCGTGTGGCCAGCGAAGCGGCGGTGTAAACCAGCCGTGGAGGCTACACGAGTGAGAATGCAGGCATGAGTAGCGAATGACGTGTGAGAAACACGTCCTCCGAAAGACCAAGGGTTCCAGGGTCAAGCTAATCTTCCCTGGGTAAGTCGGGACCTAAGGCGAGGCCGACAGGCGTAGTCGATGGACAACGGGTTGATATTCCCGTACCGGCGAAGAACCGCCCAAGCTAATCCAGTAGTGCTAAGTATCTGAATCCCAGTGACTGATCCCTTCGGGGTGACGCTCTGGGCCTAGCGTACGACCCCATTCTGGTGCGGTTAGCGTATTAACAGGTGTGACGCAGGAAGGTAGCCCAAGCCAGGCGATGGTTGTCCTGGTGCAAGTGCGTAGGCCGAGTCGTAGGCAAATCCGCGATTCATTGAGGCTGAGACACGATGCGGATAAAAAGTGGGTGATCCTATGCTGCCGAGAAAAGCATCGACGCGAGGTTCTAGCCGCCCGTACCCCAAACCGACTCAGGTGGTCAGGTAGAGAATACCAAGGAGATCGAGAGAATCGTGGTTAAGGAACTCGGCAAAATGCCCCCGTAACTTCGGGAGAAGGGGGGCCTTCGGCGTATAGGGATTTACTCCCGAAAGCGTTTGGAGGCCGCAGAGACTAGTGGGTAGCGACTGTTTACTAAAAACACAGGTCCGTGCCAAGTCGCAAGACGATGTATACGGACTGACGCCTGCCCGGTGCTGGAAGGTTAAGAGGACCGGTTAGCCGTAAGGCGAAGCTGAGAATTTAAGCCCCAGTAAACGGCGGTGGTAACTATAACCATCCTAAGGTAGCGAAATTCCTTGTCGGGTAAGTTCCGACCTGCACGAATGGCGTAACGACTTCCCAACTGTCTCAACCGCGAACTCGGCGAAATTGCATTACGAGTAAAGATGCTCGTTACGCGCAGCAGGACGGAAAGACCCCGTGACCTTTACTACAGCTTGGTATTGGTGTTCGGTGTGGCTTGTGTAGGATAGGTGGGAGACTTTGAAGCATGGACGCTAGTTCGTGTGGAGTCATTGTTGAAATACCACTCTGGTCACTCTGGATATCTAACTTCGAACCGTAATCCGGTTCAGGGACAGTGCCTGGTGGGTAGTTTAACTGGGGCGGTTGCCTCCCAAAAAGTAACGGAGGCGCCCAAAGGTTCCCTCAACCTGGTTGGCAATCAGGTGTCGAGTGTAAGTGCACAAGGGAGCTTGACTGTGAGACTGACAGGTCGAGCAGGGACGAAAGTCGGGACTAGTGATCCGGCAGTGGCTTGTGGAAGCGCTGTCGCTCAACGGATAAAAGGTACCTCGGGGATAACAGGCTGATCTTGCCCAAGAGTCCATATCGACGGCATGGTTTGGCACCTCGATGTCGGCTCGTCGCATCCTGGGGCTGGAGTAGGTCCCAAGGGTTGGGCTGTTCGCCCATTAAAGCGGTACGCGAGCTGGGTTTAGAACGTCGTGAGACAGTTCGGTCCCTATCCGCTGCGCGCGTAGGAAATTTGAGAGGATCTGACCCTAGTACGAGAGGACCGGGTTGGACGAACCTCTGGTGTGTCAGTTGTTCCGCCAGGAGCACCGCTGATTAGCTACGTTCGGGATGGATAACCGCTGAAAGCATCTAAGCGGGAAGCCGGCCTCAAGATGAGATTTCCATACCTTCGGGTGAGAGGCTCCCAGCCAGACTACTGGGTTGATAGGCCAGATGTGGAAGTGCAGTAATGCATGCAGCTGACTGGTACTAATAAGCCGATGACTTGATAACACACCGTTTGTTGGTGCTACGCGTCCACTGAGTGGTTCTCGATGTACGGTCGAGAACCGCATAACAACAATGACTTTGTTATGTGTTTGATTGAAACATCAATAGTGTTTCGGCGGCCATAGCGTGAGGGAAACGCCCGGTTACATTCCGAACCCGGAAGCTAAGCCTCACAGCGCCGATGGTACTGCAGGGGGGACCCTGTGGGAGAGTAGGACACCGCCGGACTCCTTTTAAACAAAATGGCCACCCAACGCTGGGTGGCCATTTTGCGTT
>NZ_JRKC01000022.1:0-37559 GCF_000800925.1 Microbacterium sp. ZOR0019
CGGTCGCCGCGGCCAGGCGCCCCGCGAGTTCCCGGGCGGCTTCCGGGGCGAGCCAGCCCCCGGCGGCACCGACCCCGATGCTGTCGAGGACCGGTGCATCGGCGAGCAGCGGGAGGATCGCATCGAGGGCGGCATCGACGCCGCCTGCCGCGGCGAGCCCGGGCGCTCCCGTCCCCGAGCGCTCGATACGCGTAGCGTCGTGGATGACGACTCGGCACCGTGACTTGCCGAGATCGACGGATGCGGTCGACTGCGCGGTCATCGGCTCTCCTCGGGACTCGGTCGGGACGTAACGAAAAGAGACTACATGCGACATAGACTCTCTGAAAAGAATTTACCATCCTTGTCGTGAGCCCCGTCACGACATACTGAGAATCCCACACCCCCGGAGGACTGATTGAGCATCCAGTCGACGATCGAAGCCGCCGCCTCGACCCTGCCGCCGTCGCTCGCACGCATCGCCGCGGTGGTCCGAGAGAACCCCTCGATCGTCATCGACAAGACCATCAACGAACTGGCGGACGAGTGCCGGACCTCGGTCGCCTCCGTGGTGCGGTTCTGCCGGGCGATCGGATTCAGCGGCTACGCCCCGCTGCGCATGGCGTTGGCGACCGAGCTCGGCAAGGAAGCAGCCCAGTTCTCCGCCCGCGGTGCCTTCGGATCGGAGATCTCCGATGAGGACACCCTGCAGGAGGCGGTGTCGAAGCTCGCCGCACTCGAACTGCTGGCCATCGAGGAGACCGTCGCGCAGCTCGACTTCGACGTGCTCGAAGCGGCGATCGACGCGATCGACAGCGCCGACCGCATCCTGCTCTACGGCATCGGGGCGAGCCAGTTCGTGGCCGAAGACCTCGCACACAAGCTTCTGCGCGTCGGACGCAATGCGCATGTGCTCTCCGACTCCCACGAGGCGGTCGCCGCCAGCGTCCTGCAGTCAGCGCCCACCGTCGCGATCGGGTTCTCCCACGCGGGATCGACGATCGAGACCGTCCGCTTCCTCGAGACCGCCCGCGCCAACGGCTCCGCCACGGTGGCGGTGACGTCGGCGAAGGACTCCCCCCTCGCGCGCGCGGCCGATCACGCCCTGTTCACCGAGGTGCGCGAATCGACCTTCCGCGCCGGCGCGATGGTCAGCAGGATCGCACAGCTCGCCCTCGTCGACTGCCTGTTCATCGGTGTGGCGAAACGACGGTTCACCGAGACCGTCGACGCTCTGCAGCGCACCCGCGAGGCGACGCGCGCGCTCCGCGACTGAGGCCGGACGACCGACCGCTCACGGGGTCGCGCGCGCACCGATCGAGCCTGCGGTGCGCAGGAACACGATGATCCAGCTGAAGATCAGCACGGCCGCGATCAGCTCGACGGCGGTGAGGTTGTAGTAGCCGACGGCGAAGAAGGCGGCGAGCAGGATGATCACGAGCACGTAGGCCCACCCCAGACCCACGAAGACCCGCGGGATCGTGCGGAGGAACCAGGGCAGACCCACCACGATGACCGCGAACACCACGCACATCCCGGTCGCCACGGTGTTGTGCAGCAGGAAGAACTCGTCGACGGGGAAGAGACCGACGCAGGCGAGCAGGATCCCGAGCAGGATCAGGCCTCCCCTCACCATGAACCGCCCGCGGCGATCCACCGGATCCTCCGCGGGCAGACCCGCCGTCGCGTAGCGGGAGATCGTCGTCACCATGATCCCGGCGATGACCAGCGTGGTGTTGAACGCGATCGAGGAGCTGTTGCTGCTCATGCCCAGCGCCGAGAGGTTGTCGCGCCACCAGTGCACATCGCTGGAGGCGAGCATGCTCGCGAACGCCCCCACGACCAGGAACACCGCGAGCACGAGGGAGAGCACCATCGGCGTGAGAGCGACCGCGCTCAGGAACGAGACGTATCCGGTCAGCGCGAACGCCACGGCCACCAGCACGGCACCGGGGAACGCATAGACCGGGGCGTCCGTGAAGCTCCGCTCGAGGAGCTCGGCGACCCCGAGCCATCCCAGGTATGCGATCGCCGCGTGCGCGAAGGCGATGGCGGCCAGGTCGTACCAGCGCAGCCGATCACCCGGAACGCTGAAGCCGTCGCGCGCAGTCCCGGGATCGACCTCCTCCGGACGGACGGCGAGGCGTCCGAGCGCGAAGGCGATCGCGGCGGCGAGCGCACCCCCGAAGGCGGCGAAGACGCCGATCGAACCGGAACCGCTGATCGCCAGCTCGTGACCCCAGAACACCGGCAGTGCCACCAGGAAACCGATCACGAGGAAGGCACTGCCCACGATCAGGGCCGTGGCCTCGAACACCGCATCGGAGGCGTCCGGCCCGCGGACCTGTCGCAACACCTGCAGCACACGGTCGGCGAGCGTCTTCATCGGTCGTTCGGTCACGGTCCACATCCTAGAAGTCGCCCACGCGGGCGGAGCCGGTGATACCATCACGGAACGGATCGTATACAACGTCGTCGTTCCACCATCCCGAGGTGATCAGTCATGAACGGTGCACCCGCCGCCACCGCCGAATCGGTTTCCACGCTCGTCGCGCGCAACATCAGCGACTTCCGCGCGGCCGTCTCCGAGTCGTTCGTCCCGTTGCAGGTCACGACCGAGGGCCCCGACCACTTCCGCGGGGTGATCCGCGGTGCCTCCGTGGACGAGGTGCACGTGAGCGACGTGCGCGCGACCTCGCACATCGTCGAGCGCACCCCCGAGCTCATCGCCCGTGGTGACCGCTCGTACTTCAAGGTCAGCCTGATGCTCGCCGGCACCGGTCTGCTGATCCAAGACGACCGCGAGGCCGTGCTGCAGGCCGGTGACCTCGCCGTGTACGACACGGACCGCCCGTACTCCCTGGTGTTCGACGAGGACTTCCGCACCATGGTCGTGATGTTCCCGAAGCATCTCATCAGCCTCCCCGCGGACATGGTCGGGCAGCTCACCGCGGTGCGGATCTCCGGCCACGAAGGCCTCGGCGGCATGGTCGTGCCGTATCTCACGCAGCTCGCCGGCAACCTGGATCAGCTCGCCGGCACCACCGGCGCACGCCTCGCGCACAGCGGGCTCGACCTCGTGACCACCGTCTTCACCCGCGAACTCGGACTCGACCAGGTGTCGGCCGACCCGCACCGCGCCCTCGTGCAGCGTATCCGCGCGCACATCGACCGCAACCTGGCCTCGACGGACCTCGGCCCCGCATCGATCGCCGCCGCGCACTTCATCTCCACACGCCACCTGCACGGGCTCTTCCAGGAGCAGGGAGTCACCGTCTCGACCTGGATCCGCACCCGCCGCCTCGAACAGTGCCGCCGGGATCTGCTCGACCCGATGCTCGCCGACCGTCCGGTCGCAGCGATCGCCGCCCGGTGGGGCTTCGTCGACGCCGCGCACTTCAGCCGGGCGTTCAAGTCGACCTTCGGGGTCTCCCCCAGCGAGTACCGCGCCGGCCACTGAGCCCCGGCCCCGCTGCGGGATCGATAACGCTCCTCGGCGAACGCCGTGGCGCACGTTTTCGATCCCGCACCGCGCTTGCCCCGGAGGGCACGCCGGTTGACTCTCGGCGCGCGATGGCGGCTGCGACCTTGAGGGGATGACGGGCGCGGACACAGCATGAGGCAAGCGCACCGCGATGAGGCGGTGCCCGGGGCGATGCGGCCCCGCCGCGTGCGACGTCAGGACCCCGATGACCGACCTCTCCGCCGACCCCGCCCTCGACCAGTGGCGCACCTATGACGAGTTCGCCGCGGGAATCGACACGTTCCGGCTGCCGAACACGACGCTCACCGGAACCGACCTCGCCCTCACGCTCGACGACGGATCGGCGCTGACCCTGCGGTTCGCCGACGACACCGTCTCCTGGAACGGCCTCGAGGCATCCGGAACCGACCCATACGATGCCGTGCGGGTGCGGGAGGACGTGGTGTTCGTCAACGTCCCGCTGCAGAGCCGCCCCCGCGAAGCGATCACCGTCGTGTTCGCGACCGGCACGAACCGTGCCACCGTCATCCGCTCCCGGATCGCCGCCGAACCCGTCGAGGGGATGCCTCAGGTCGGCCAGGATTTCTGGGCGGCGACGATCGACGGAGCTCCCGTGAGCGGGGAGGCCCCCGGCCCGAGCCGCGACCTCATCGGCAAGCGCAACCTCTACCGCTACAGCCCGCACCATCTGTACGAGCACGTGTACATCTCCAGCCAGCGCTACGCCTGGCAGTGCGTGGAGGGCGTGCAGCGGGGCCACGGAGACATGGACCTGTCGACCGTGTGGAAGTTCGCCGACGGCCTGTACCTGTTCTGCTTCCGCGAGTTCCGCATCGCTGTCGCCAGCGTGTGGTTGCACGACCTCGGCTATCAGCTCATGACCACCGGGATCTTCCTCGGACTCAACGGGGACGGCAACGCCGAGCACTCCCGTGGTGGCGGCCACATCTATCCGCTGGGCTCCGTCGTCTACCCCGACGCACAGCCCGTCTGACCTCCGGCATCCGAGGAGACCCCATGAGCAACGCAGACCTGATCCGAGAGCACTACGCCGCCAACGACCGCGGTGACCTCGACGGGATGCTGGCCCCTTTCGCCGCCGACATCCAGTGGACGGAGGCCGCCGGCTTCCCGTACGCCGGCACCTACATCGGCCC
This sequence comes from Microbacterium sp. ZOR0019, assembly GCF_000800925.1. Taxonomy (NCBI): domain Bacteria; kingdom Bacillati; phylum Actinomycetota; class Actinomycetes; order Micrococcales; family Microbacteriaceae; genus Microbacterium; species Microbacterium sp. ZOR0019. Next base: position 4,621 of record NZ_JRKC01000022.1, read on the forward strand.
CGACGCCGTGGCCCGGAACGTGTTCGGCCGCATCCAGGAGGAGTGGGACGACTACACCGTCGCGATCGATGAGGTCGTCGACGGCGGCGATGTCGTCGTGGGCATCGGCACCTACTCCGGCACGTACAGGCAGACCGGGCGGTTCTTCGCCGCACGTGTCGCACACGTGTGGCGGGTCTCCGGCGGCCAGGTCGTCGCCTTCGAGCAGTTCACCGACACGGAACTCGTCAACCGCGCGCTGCGCACCTGAACACCGCACCATCCCCGCACCGCACCACCTGACACCGCACCACCTGACACAGCACCACCTGACACAGCACCACCTGAACACGAGAGGCAGGAAGCACATGAACACTCGAGCATCCGGCACCGCGGCACTCCTCGCCGTGGCCGCCCTCACCCTCGCCGGCTGCGCCGGTGGAGACGGCGGCGCCGGCGGAGGCGGGGGCGACCCGATCGTCGTCGGCTCCGTCAACACCATCAGCGGCCCGGCGACCTTCCCGGAGGCCTCTCAGGCTGCTGCGGCCGTGTTCGACGCGTTCAACGACGCGGGCGGGCTCGACGGACGCACGATCGACTACAAGATGCTGGACGACAAGGGCGACCCGGCCACGGCCACGGCCTCCGCCCGGGAACTGGTCGGCAGTGACGGCGCGGTCGCGCTCGTCGGCTCCGCCAGCCTGATCGAGTGCGAGATCAACGCCAAGTACTACGAGCAGGAGGGCATCCTCTCGATGCCCGGCATCGGGGTGGACACGGGCTGCTTCGCCAGTGACAACATCTCTCCGGCGAACGTCGGACCGTTCAACGACATGACCCTCACGCTGCAGTACGGCTCCGAGGTTCTCGGCATGGACGACATCTGCATCCTGCTCGAGATCGCCGGCTCGACTCGTCCGACCTACCAGGCCGCGATCGACAAGTGGACCGAGATCACCGGCAAGGAGCCGAAGTACGTCGACGACACCGTCCCGTACGGCGCTTCCGACTACACGCCCTACATCGTCAAGGCGCGGGACCAGGGCTGCAAGGCGCTGGCGATCAACCCGGTGGAGCCCGACGCGATCGGCCAGGTCAAGGCCGCGAACGCCCAGGGCTGGGATGACGTGACCTGGCTGTACCTCACCAGCGTCTACAGCGAGAACTTCGCCGACGCGATCGACAACGCGGGCGCCGGCATCTACGTCCCGGCCGAGTTCTACCCGTTCACCGACGACGACGAGATCAACGCCGACTGGCGCGAGCTGATGGAGGCCAACGACATCCCGCTCACCTCGTTCAGCCAGGGCGGCTACCTCGCCGCGAAGTACTTCATCGAGGTGCTCGAGGGCATGGACGGCGACATCACCCGCGAGACCGTCTCCGAGGCCCTGAAGAGCATGGAGCCGATCGAGAACCCGATGGTCGGGACGCCCTACGCGTTCGGCACGCAGAACACCGCGGGCTGGCCCATCGTCCTCGAGTCCGGCACCAACGCCTGGGAGAAGGTCGCCGACGACTGGCTCCGCATCGGCGAGTAGCCACCCCTCGCCTGCCGCCGGGCGCATTCCCGGCGGCAGGCCCCCCTCCCCTCGGAACAGAAAGGACGCCTCATGCTGCAAGGCGCCATCGCCGGTCTCGCCGCCGGCGGCCTCTACGCCGTCCTCGGCGTGTGCCTGACGTTGATGTCACGCCTGGTGCGGGTGGTGAACTTCGCTCAAGCCGCGACCGGGATGTTCGGCGCCTTCACGGCGGTGTGGTTCGTGCGCGAGCTCGGTCTGCCGATCTGGCTGGGATCCGTCCTCGGTGTCCTGGTCGCCGGGCTCCTCGCCGCGGCGATCGGCTTCATCGCCGCCACCTGGCTCTCCGAGGCGTCGACCACCACGCGCTCGGCCATGACCGTGAGCCCGCTCCTCCTGCTCATCTCGATGTCGTTCATCCTGTTCGGCAACAAGCCGCAGCCGTTCTCGCCGATCATCGCGGGCCCGGCCTTCTCGTTCGGCGGCGTCGTGATCAGCCAGGTCACGGTCGCGACCGTGGCGATGGCGATCGTCACGGCCGTCGTGGTCCACATCGTCCTGCGCCGCACGAGGGTCGGCACCCAGCTGCGGGCGCTCTCGGAGCGCCCGACCACCGCCGAGCTCCTCGGCATCCGCTCACGCCCGTTGTCGATCGCGGTCTGGTTCGTCACGGGCGTCATCAGCGCGATCGCGATCATCATCGTCGCCCCCTCGCAGTCCAACGACGCGACCAGCCTGTCGATGCTCATCGTCCCCGCCGCGGCGGCCGCCCTGCTCGGCGGCTTCCGCCGACTCGACCTCGCCGTCGTCGGCGGCATCGTCCTGGGCGTCTTGGGCGGCCTCGTCGCCCAGATCGACGAAGTGGCGCTGGTGCGCAACTTCCTCCCGTTCCTGTTCATCGTCGTCCTGTTGCTCTGGACGCAGCGCAAGGAGGTGTGGGATGCCGCTCGCTGACCGTCCCTGGTTCCGGACCACCTGGCCGTTCGCGGTCGCCCTCGTCGGCATCGGCGTGGGCGCGATCCTCAGCGCCGCCCTGCCCGGGTACTTCGTCTTCCTCGCGATCAGCGCCGTCACCGCCGCGATCGCCATCCTCGGCCTCGGCATCGTCACCGGCTCGGCCGGGATGATCGCGCTCTGCCAGCTCACCTTCGCCGCCGTCGGCGCCTGGATCGTCTCGTTGCTGAACGTCATGCAGGCCCCGGGCGGGTTCATCGTCTGGCTCATCCTCGGGGGGATCGCGGCAGGCCTGGTCGGCATCCTCGTCGGCCTCCCGGCACTGCGGTTGCGCGGCGTGAACCTCGCCGTCGTCACCCTGGGCTTCGCGGCGGCGGCCGGCGTGACCCTCGTGCAGATCCAGTTCCCCGGCTCGGCCGACGGGATCGCGGTCGAACGCCCCGAGATGTTCTCCAACGACCGGCAGTTCTTCTTCCTCTCGATCATCGTCCTCGCCGTCTGCGCGCTCGGCGCCTTCTTCCTGCAGCGGGGCCGCTGGGGGTCGAGCTGGAAGGCCGTCGCATTCTCCGAGCGCGGTACGGCCGCAGCGGGGCAGAGCGTGCGGACCGCGAAGCTCACCGCCTTCGCGGTCTCGGCCGCGCTCGGCGGCATCTCGGGCGGGCTGCTCGCCGGCCAGGTGCAGCTTCCGTTCGCGTCGAGCTTCACCCCGTTGCAGTCGCTCGCGCTCTACGTGCTCGCGATCATGTCCGGCGCCCATCTGATCGACATGGCGATCTTCGGCGGGATCCTCTGGGTGCTGGTCCCCGAGCTCCTCAAGCGCTGGGGCGTCCCCCAGGACTGGGCCTTCGTCGTCTTCGGCGTGCTCGGCGTGCAGGCGCTCACCAGCGGCACGAACCTCGGACAGGGCATCCGCAACCTGATCTGGCGTCGCGCGGACCGCAAGACGGCCGCAGCCGCACTGTCGGCGCTTCCTCCGGATGCCGGTCCGGACGCCACGGAGATCACCACCACGACCACGGCGACCGTCGACGAAGCGATGCTCGACGGCGCACCCGTGCTGACCGTCGAGGGCCTGACCGTGCAGTTCGGTGCCCTCAAAGCCCTGGACGACGTCTCCTTCCAGGTTCCGCCCGCCTCGATCATGGGACTCATCGGTCCGAACGGTGCGGGGAAGTCGACCTTCGTCGATGCGATCAGCGGTTTCCTCCCGAAGCACGGCGGACGCATTCTGCTCGGGGACCGCGACCTCGCCGGCCTGTCCCCCACCCGACGCGCCCGCCTGGGTCTGCGCCGGACGTTCCAGCAGGACCGGGTGCCTCCCTCGCTCACGGTCGGCGCGTACGTGAGGTTCGTGGCCCGGCGCCGACTCGCGGCCGCCGACATCGACGAGGTGCTCGAGTTCTTCGGCTGCCCGCCCGCGCGAGCGCGGCTGTCGAGCGTCGACGTCGGCACGCGGAGGCTCGTGGAGGTCGCCGCGAACGTGGTCTCCCGCCCCCGGCTGCTGATCCTCGACGAGCCGGCTGCCGGCCTGTCCCACGAAGAGCATCTGGCGCTCGCGGCGCGGTTGCGGGAACTGCCGGCGCGTTACGGTGTGGCGCTGATCATCATCGAGCACGATCTCGACCTCGTCCGCTCCGTCTGCCCCACCCTCACGGTGCTCGACTTCGGCCGCGTGCTGGCGAGCGGACCGCAGGCCGAGGTCCTCGCGAACCCCGACGTCGTCAAGGCGTACATGGGAGAGACGGAGCTGCTGAAATGAGCGAACTCGTCCTGGACTCCGTGACCGTCCGCCGCGGCGCCGGGCCCGTGATCTCCGACGTCTCGTTGCGGGTCGCCGGTGGCGAGGTGCTGGCCCTCGTGGGTCCGAACGGCGCGGGCAAAACCAGCCTGATCGAGTCGGTGTCGGGCGTCACCGCCCACTCTGCAGGCACGATGACCCTCGACGGCGAACCGATCGACAAGCTGTCGCGCGTCACGCGAGCCCGCCGTGGGATCGTCCACATCGAGCAGGGGCGCGCTGTGTTCCCCTCACTGACCGTGCGCGAGAACATCTCCCTCACCGCACGGACCGCCGGTGAACTCGACGCCGCGCTCACGCCGTTCCCCGAGCTCCAGAAGCGCATCGATGCGCCGACCGCCCTGCTCTCCGGGGGCGAGCAGCAGATGGTGGTGCTCGCGCGCGCCTTCGCCGCGAAGCCACGCATCCTGTTGATCGACGAGATGTCTCTCGGCCTCGCGCCCGTGGTGTTCATGCGGCTGATGCCGATCGTCAAGTCGATCGCGGACTCCGGGGTGGGCGTGCTGCTGGTCGAGCAGTTCACCCAGCTCGCGCTCGGCCTCGCGCAGGAAGCGGTGGTCGTCGCCGGCGGCCGGGTCTCGTTCCAGGGGACCTCCGAGGCCCTGCAGGCGGATCCGGAGCTGCTGCACCGCGCCTACCTCGGCGGCTGACCCGGCACTCGCGGAGCCTTCGGGCGTTAGCCTGAAGAGGTGACCCAGACGATCTCCGCCCGCGCCGCCCTCCTCGACATGGACGGCACCCTCGTCGACTCGACCGCGGTGGTGGAACGGCTGTGGCTCGCGTGGGCCGAGCCGCACGGGATCGCCCCGGAGACCGTGCTCAGCGTGGTCCACGGCCGACAGGGTCACCAGAGCATGGCGATCCTGCTGCCGGAGCGCGACCACGAGATCAACCTCCGCGAGAACGACGTGATGCTCGCCACCGAGGCCGACGACGTCGACGGCGTGATCCGGATCGCCGGCGCCGACGCCCTGCTCGAGGCCCTGCGCCCCCACCCGCACGCGATCGTCACCTCCGCGAACGTGGCCCTGATGACCGCGCGCATGGGAGAGGCCGGGCTCACGATCCCCGAGCTCACCGTGACCGCCGAGAACGTCTCGGCGTCGAAGCCGGATCCCGAGGGCTTCCTCCGTGCGGCGGAGCTGCTGGGAGTCGATCCCGCCGACTGCGCGGTTTTCGAAGACTCCGGCGCCGGGATCCAGGCCGGTCTCGCCGCAGGCATGCGGGTGATCGGGGTGGGCCGCCACGCCGCCGCCCACGAGCCCACCTACCGCGTGGACGACCTCACCGCGGTGCGCATCGTCCCGACCGCCCAGGGCTTCGACCTCACCATCGGCTGACCTCGCGCCGGGTCACATCCCGGCATGGTCGAACGCGATCGTGGGCACATCGACCACGTGCGACCCCCCGTCGGCGACGATCACCGCACCGGTGATGTACGACGACTCGCCCGAGCCGAGGAACCGCACGACCGACGCGATCTCCGCGGGGCGCGCCGGTCGGCGCAGCGGAACATCGGCGGTGACCTTGGCGTAGGCCTCCTCCCGGGAGTCGAGCCCGGCGTGCGAGGCGAACTCGTCCATCTCCTCGTCGGCCATCGGCGTCTGCACCCAGCCGGGGCAGATCGCGTTCACGCGCACGCCGTGGCGACCGTAGTCCCGCGCGAGCGTGCGGGTGAGGCCGACCAGGGCGTGCTTGCCGACGGTGTACCCGGCCACCGACGGCCCGGCGAACAACCCGGCGAGCGACGAGACGATCACGATCTGTCCCTTCGCCTCGATCAGAGCGGGAAGCGCCTCCCTCGCCATCGTGAACGCCGTCGTGAGGTTGGCGCGGATCGCCGCGTCCCAGCTCTCGTCGTCGGTCTCCCCCACCGGAGAGAAGCCGTGACCACCGGCGTTCGCGACCAGCACGTCGATGCGGCCGAACCGCGCCAGCACCTCGGCGACGGCGGACTTCGCCGAAGCGGTGTCCGCCGCATCGGCGATGATCGGCAGAGCACCGACCGCGCGCTCCACCTCGTGCAGCGGCTCCGGGCGACGCCCGACGACCACGACGTGCGCCCCCTCGGCCGCGTACCGTTCGGCAATGGCGGCGCCGATGCCCGTGCCGCCCCCGGTGATGACGACGACGCGTCCGGAGACGGTCGATCCGACCACGAGTCCCATGTGTGCTCCTGTGTGTTGGCGCGCGTGCGCGGTGGGTGCCCGATGCGGTCGCGTCAGGCGGGGAATCCGGATCGGGCGGTGTACCCGAAGTCACTGAGGATGCTGGTGCCGTTGATGGCCCCGGCCCGCGGCGACACGAGGTAGGTCACGTGCGCGGCGACCTCCGCCGCGCTCTGGACCGGGAAGTCCGGCTCGTCGAACGCGTCGGCCCCGAGGTCGCCCCGGCTCATCGGGGTGTCGACGATCGACGGAGCGACCGCGTTCACCCGGATGCCCGTGTCGGCGAGGTCGACCGAGAGGGCACGCCCGAACTGCAGCAGGGCCGCCTTCGACGTGCAGTAGGGCACCATGCCGGGTGAGGCGACGAACGCCGAATCACTCGCGAGCAGCACGACCGCGGCGGCCTCCGCCTCGCGCAACGCGGGCAGCGCGTGCTTGAGCACCAGGAACGCCCCGGTCACGTTGACGGCGAGCACCCGGTTCCAGGCGTCGAGCGCGGTGTCTTCGAGAGACGAGCCCACCGGACCGGACACCCCGGCGCAGCAGACGACGGCGTCGAGTCGGCCCAACGCGGCGACGCCGGTGCGCACAGCGAGTTCGACCTGCACCTCATCGGTGACATCCGCGACGAGGAGCACGGCATCCCGGCAGGCTTCCGCCACGTCCTGGAGCGCGGCTTCGTCGCGGTCCAGGAGGGCGACCCTGACCCCTTCGGCGGCGAGCGCGAGCGCGGTCGCGCGGCCGATACCGCCGACCGCCCCGGTGATGAGGGCGGTCGTCCCGTGCAGCTGCAGATCCATGTCGTCCTTCGTGCGCCGTCCGGCACCCGGTGGTGCAGGGGGAGGACGGCGGTGTCGTCTCGGTCATCCTGCTCTCCCTCTCCGGCCGTGCGAACCTCCGTCCGTGGGCTGTGCACGGTGACACCACCGTCTTTCGCTCAGGGTCAAGCGCAGGGGCGACGGCGCGAGCAGACTCGCTCTATCGATGATTCCCCTCGTCGTCGATGCCGTGTCCGCACGGCCGTCACCCAGCAAAGGAGCCGACGTGGCAGAACCGACATCTGCGTCCACGACGACGCAGAACCACACCTCCCTCCGTCCGGGCGCCCTCGGCGTCGCCGGCATCGTCTTCCTCGTCCTCGCCGCGGTCGCGCCGCTGACGGGCATCGTCGTCGTCGCTTCCCTGGCCATCGCCCTCGGCAACGGCGGCGGCACGCCGATGTCCTTCTTCCTCGTCGCGGCGATCCTGCTGCTCTTCGCGATCGGCTACGCCCAGATGTCGAAGCAGCTGGTCAACGCCGGAGGCTTCTACGCCTTCGTGGTGAAGGGCCTCGGGCGCACGGGAGGGCTGATCGCCGGGTTGATCGCGACGCTCGGGTACAACTTCTTCGTCGTCGGCACGATCGGCACGAGCGGCTTCTTCATGCAGACGATCATCCGCGACCTCACCGGGCTCGACGTCAACTGGCTGGTCTGGGGCCTCCTCTCGATCGTGGTGTGCTTCGTGCTCGCTCGGATCGGTGTCGACTTCAGCTCCAAGGTGCTGGGCGTGTGCCTCGTGCTGGAGGTGCTGATGCTGGTCGTGTTCGACATCTCGGTGCTCGTGCAGACCGGCTACGACGTGGCGGCGTTCAGCCCCGAAGCCGTGTTCTCCGGGTCGCTGCCGATCGGCCTGCTGCTCGCGGCCACCGGATTCCTCGGGTTCGAGGCGACGGCGCTGTTCAGCGAAGAGGCGAAGCAGCCGCTGCGCACGATCCCGCGGGCCACCTACACCTCGATCATCGCGATCGGTGTCATCCTCGGTGTCACCACGTGGGCCGTGGTGAGTGCGACCGGCGTCGCGCAGGCGCAAGCGACCGCTCTCGAGCATCTCCCCACCGGCGACCTGATCTTCTCGCTCTCGCAGCAGTATCTCGGCGGTCCGCTCACGACCGTGATGATGGTCCTGCTGCTGGTGAGCCTGTTCGCGGCGATGCTCGCCTTCCACAACTCCGCGACCCGATACCTGTACTCCCTCGGGCGCGCGAAGATCCTGCCGCAGGCGCTGGCCCGCACCCGCGCGAACGGCGCCCCGCAACTCGCCGGTATCGTGCAGGCCTCGTTCGCCGGCATCGTCGCGATCATCTTCGCGATCGCCGGAGCCGACCCGATCCTCACCCTCGTGCCCGCCATGCTGGGCTTCGGCACCCTGAGCGTGCTCATCCTGCAGGGCCTCGCGGCGATCTCGATAGTCGTGTACTTCCGCCGCCGCCGTGACCCGCGCTGGTGGAGCACCTTCATCGCCCCCGGCATCGGATTCCTCGGTATCGCCGCGATCTCGATCCTCGCCGTCGTGAACTTCAACATCGTGGCGGGCTCCGAAGAACTGGCCATCCGGCTGATGCCGCTGCTGCTGGTGGTCGCCCTGATCGGCGGCATCGTCTACGGCGCCTATCTCAAGCGATCCCGGCCCGCCGTGTACGAGGGCCTCGCCACCGACCTGGAGAGGTTCAGCACGCGCTGACCGCTCCCCCGCACCCCTCACCGACCGAAGGAACGAACCACACCATGACGACGCTGAACCCCGCCGACACCTCCACCTGGCTGCCGCTCGAGGGCCTCGCCCCCGGCTTCGACGCCAACAAGGCTCCGCACAGCACCGCGCTGAGCGGCCGCGAGATCACGGTCGTCGACGGCCGTGGCACGCGGATCGTGCACCGCTTCGCCGACGACACCGTGACCTGGGACTACCAGCCGGGAACCGACGATGCGACGGAAGCGGCTACCGACACCGACGACTACGAGGCGTTCGAGGTCGATCGTGACCTCTACTTCGTGCAGTTCCACCACCGATACCTGCCGAACGAGGCCGTCTCGCTGATCCTCGACCTGCGCGACGGCCGCGCGCTGGCCGTGATCTCCGACATCCTCCCCGCTCCCGAGAAGGGACGCACCCGCGTACAGCACCACTTCGCGCCGGGCGTGATCGAGGGGATCGAGGTCACCGGCACCGAAGCCGCCCCGACGACGACGCTCATCGGACGCCGGGTGGAATGGGTCTACAGCACCGAGCACGCGTACGAGCACGTGTACCTCTCGCCGCGGTGGTACTCGTGGCAGTGCCTCGCCGGCCCCGAGCGCGGGCTGGCCGACACCGACGAGAACAGCGTGTGGGAGGTGCGACCCGGCATCTACGTGTTCGCCTGGCGCGAGAAGGTGATCCCCTGCGCCTCGGTGACGATCGCCGACCACCGCGACGTCAACGCGATCCGCTCCCACGGCGTGCTCTTCGGCCTCGACGAGAGCGGCGAGGTCCCCACGCACTTCACCTTCGGCGCACACGGACGTCTGCTCTCGACCACGATGCACACGCCCGAGCTCGAGCCCGCGACGTTCGGAGACCGCTGACATGACCGACGTCGCCGACCTCATCGTCACCGGCACCGTGATCCGCACCGCGGACCGGACGAACCCGATCGTCGAGGCCTTCGCCGTGCGCGACGGGCGGATCCTCGCGGTCGGATCCCGGTCCGACATCGAATCGTTCCGCGGACGCCGGACGCAGTCGCTCGAGGTCGGCGACGCAGCGGTGTACCCCGGTTTCGTCGATGTGCACAACCACCACGCCCTCGCGGGGCGGACCGAACTGTTCGAGCTGTCGTTGGCTCCCGCGCTGACGCTGGACGAGATCCTCGACCGGGTCCGGGCGAAGGCCGCCGAGCTCCCCGAGGACGCATGGATCGTGGGCGGCGCCGTGGCCACCACCCTGCTGCCCGCGCTCGCGAACACCGCGAGCCGACTCCGCCTGGACGAGGCGGGCGGCGGGCGTCCCGTCATGCTGATGGAGGACTCGCGTCACAACCGGTGGGCGAACAGCCGGGCACTGGAGCTCGCCGGGATCACCGCCGATCGGCTCCCCCCGTCCGGGACCGCCCTTCTCGATCCGGATGACGGCACGCCGACCGGTGTGCTCCTCGAAGCGGCGGGCATCCCCGTGCAGGAGGCCTACGACCGCAGCGGCGGGCTCACGCCCGCGCAGCACGCCGCCGCATCACGCCGCGGAATCGAGATCCTCAACTCGTTCGGCGTCACGGCCTTTCAAGACGCGGGGGTGTCGGTCGAGATCCTCGGCGCGCTGGCCGACCTCGACCGGGCCGACGAGCTCGACGCCTGGGTCGTGTCCTCGCTGCTGATCAACGACGAGATCTTCGGCTTCGACCCGATCGGCGAACCGCTGCTCGACCGCGGCGAGGAGTTCCGCACCGCGCACCACCGTCCCGACTTCGTGAAGATCTTCCTCGACGGAGTCCCCCCGGCACGCACGGCGTCGTTCCTCGAGCCGTATCTGGCCGACGCCGCGCACGGCGCGCACTTCCACGGCGAGACCACCATGACCCTCGACGAGCTCACCGGGTGGCTGCGCTCCGTGGCGCGACGCGGCCTGGGGGCGAAGGTGCACTGCACGGGGGACGGCTCCGCGCGCCTCGTGCTCGATGCGACGGAGCAGTTGCGCCGCGAGGGCTTCACCACCCCCGTTCAGATCGCGCACGGTCAGTTCCTGGCGGAGTCGGACATCCCCCGGCTGGAGGCCCTCGACGTCTCGGCCGACATCTCTCCGTTCATCTGGTATCCGGGCGTCATCCCCCAGGCTTTGGCCGAGGTGCTCGGCGAACGCGCGGAGCACTCCCAGCCGAACCGGGCGCTGATCGACGCGGGTGCCCGGGTCGCCGGCGGTTCGGACTGGCCCGTGAGCGAGTCGCCGAACACGCTGGAGGGTCTGCAGGGTCTCGTGACGCGAGCGGACCCGCTCGGGCGCGCCCCCGGCACCCTGTGGCCCGAACAGGCCATCACCGCCGAGGAGGCACTGGAGGTCTTCACGATCAACGCCGCCGCGGCGATGGGCCTCGACGCCGAGACCGGGTCGCTGACGCCCGGGAAGTCCGCGGACTTCGTCGTGCTCGCCCGTGACGCCATCGCCGGTCCGGCAGACGAGATCGTGCACACCGAGGTCGTGTCGACCTGGTTCGCCGGCCGTCGAGTCCACGGCGACTGAGTGGTGCCGCGCGGATACGATGAGGCGATGAAGCGTTTCCCGGCATCCGTCTACTCCCTCGGCGAGGAGCCCGATCCGCGCTTCTCGCTCGCCAACGAACGGACGTTCCTGGCGTGGACACGGACCGGACTCGCCCTGATCGCCGGTGGTGTGGCGCTCGAGGTCCTCGGCCTCGACCTCCATCCCGGTTTCCGGCTGGCCGCGTCGCTGCTGCTCATGATCGCGGGGACCGCGGTCGCACCGCTCGCCTGGTGGGAGTGGATGCGGGCGGAGCGGGCGCTGCGCCAATCGCGGCCACTTCCGGGCGCGTTCTCCGCCGTGGTCCTCGCCGTGGTCGTCGTCCTGGTCGGACTGCTCGTGCTGGCCGGCGTCCTGTGGCGCTGACAGAGCCCCGGTCATGAGGAGACGTCCGGCCGCGGAGCCCGACCGCCTGTACGATCCCGGGTTGCAGCCCGAACGCACGGAGCTCGCCTGGCGCCGCACGGCCCTCGCGATCGCCGTCGGGTCCCTGATCTCCCTGCGGATCCTGCCGTTGGTCCTCCCCGTCGGCGCCGGGGCCTGGGGGCTCGCTCCCGGCGCGATCGGACTGGGGACCGCGTGCCTGCTCTGGTTCGCCGCACGTCGCCGCCAACGGCGGGTCACCGCCGTGTTGACGGGCGCCGCAGCGGGTCTCCCTCCGGGCGGCGGGCTGCTCCTCGTCCTGACGGTGTTCGGCACAGGCTTCGGCGTCGTCGCCCTCGCTCTCGTGGCGATCGCTCTGGGCGCGAACAGCCCGGTCTGACCGCAACGGATCGACAGGGCGAGCGGCTGATGTCGGCGACCCCTCAGACACCGACCTCAGCCGCTCACCGGATCAGTCGGCGACCGCCAGAACCGCCTGTCCGACGGCGCGCAGCACGGTCGGATCGTGCGGCGAGCGCTCACCGGGCACGTAGCGCACGCGGTGCAGCTCGCCGCCCCGGAACGGGAACGAGCGATGCTGCTCGTGCAGCTCCCAGTCGACCGGGCCACCGAAGTCGTACCCCACGCTGATGCCCGTGAACGGTGACATGCCGATGAGCATGGGCACGCTGTCGATGACCGCCGCGCGGTCGCCGTCCACCTCGACCGTCAGGCTCCAGCGCAGTCCGGGGTGCTCGTCGACGCGCAGCACGATCCGGTGCTCCCCCGGAGACAGCTGCGCTCCGCGGGCACGGTGCATCGCGCCGTAGGCGTTGTAGGCGACGAGAGGCGCCCCATGGTCCAGTGCGAGCAGGTAACCGCCGCCCTGATCGCCGTGGGCCACGATCACGCCTGCCGCGTCGGCCTCGGTCGTGAGGTCGACCTCGACCGCGAAGGAGCGGAGGACCGTGAGCTTCGCCGAACGGAAGCGCTCCAGAGGAGGACGGAAGGGCACCAGGTCGATCGCCGCGGAGAGCGGTTCCTCGGTGTCGGGGCGCAGGCGGAACAACGCGCCGTCGTCATCGAGGGGGAACACGGTGTTGCGCCAGGCTTCCGCATGCCAGCGTGCCGCCATCGCCGCGACGCGTTCGGGGTGAGCAGCGGAGACGTCCTCGGTCTCGGTCGGGTCGGCCGCGAGGTCATAGAGTTCCCAGACGCCGCCCGCGGGGCCCTCGTCCTTCGTCGGGGGCACGGTCGAGAGGGCCTTCCACGTCCCGTCGACGAGGGCCCGTCGTCCCACGCACTCGAAGTACTGAGCCTCCCGGCCCGGCGCGGTGGGGTGGGCGAGCACGTCGACGACGCTGCCGCCGTCCATCTCGAGTGCCGGTCGGCCGCGCCGCTGGTCCAGGGACGGCACGCCGCACAGTTCCAGAAGCGTCGGTGCGAGGTCCGAGACGAACACGAACTGGTCGCGCAGACCGCCCGCCATCGGGGCGTCCGGCCACGAGATGATCAGCGGAGCGTGGACGCCGCCCTCGTACGTCGTGGCCTTGAACGAGCGGAACGGCGTGTTGGACACCCGCGCCCATCCGGTCGGGTACTGGCCGAACACGCGCGGACCACCGAGGTCCTCCAGCGGACGCGGCACGTCGGTGATCCACCCCTCGGGCATCGCACCGTTCGCGCCGAACTGGGCGAAGTAGCTCCGGGTTCCGGTCGGTCCCCCCTCGGCCGTCCCTCCGTTGTCGCTGGCGAGCACGACGATCGTGTTCTCGCGCTCGCCGCTGCGGTCGAGTCGATCGAGCAGTCGCCCCACGCTCTGGTCGATCTCGTCCACGGCCGCGGCGTACACCTCCATGTGCCGGGCGAACAACCGTCTCTCCTCGACCGAGAGGTCGTCCCACGCGGGGATCCGGTCGCCGTCGGCGATCGCCTCGCCGGGGAGCTCCGCGTGATCGGGGACGATGCCGCGCGCACGCTGGCGGGCGAAACGCTCGGCCCGCAGGGCGTTCCACCCGGCCTCGTAGCGGCCGCGGTACTTCTCGATGTCGGCGTCCTTCGCCTGGATGGGCCCGTGCACGGAGGTGTGCGCGTAGTACAGGAAGAAGGGCTTGTCCGGATCGTTCACCCGCAGGTCGTCGATCATGCCGATGGCGCGGTCGGTCAACTCGTCCGTGAGGAAGAAGCCCTCGGGGTACTCGCGGAGGTCGACGACGGAGTTGTCCTGAACCAGCCGATGCGGATGGTGCAGCGACGTGAAGCCGTCCATGCTCCCGAAATACCGGTCGAATCCGCGCTGCAGCGGCCACGTGCTCCGGTCGGCACCGTCGTGCAGGCGCGATTCGAGCGTGAGGTGCCACTTCCCGACCATGAAGGTCGCGTACCCTCCGGCGCGCAGCGACTCCGCCAGTGTCGGCGCGTCCTCCGAGAGCTCGCAGCTGAAGCCCGGATAGCCGGGGTCGATGTGCGCGACGAAGCCGAAGCCGGCCCGATGCGGGTTCAGCCCGGTGAGCAGTGCCGCCCGGGCCGGCGAGCACATCGGCGCGGTGCGGTAGTTCGTGAACACCCACCCCTCGTCGGCGAGACCGTCGATGCGCGGTGTCTCGATCTCACTCCCGAACGGCCCGAGGTCGCTGAACCCGAGGTCGTCGATCAGCATCACGATCACGTTGGGCGCCTTCGGCCCGGGCCGCTGCGGCTCCGGCCACCAGGGCTCGGACTCGGAGGTGAACTCCGCCGCGTGCCCCGCGAAGCGCTCATAGCCGCGCGCATCCGTCGGCATCGACATCTAGCCCGCCTTCCGGATCAGGCCGAAGATCTGCGTGCGCAGCTCCGCGAACGCCGGGAGCGCCCGCGTCGTCAGCTGGTCGCGCGGGGCCCCGAAGTCGATCTCGACGATCTCCGTCACCTTCGCCGGGCGCTCCCCCAGCACCACGACCCGGTCCGACAGGTAGACGGCCTCGTCGATGTCGTGCGTGACGACCACGATCGTCATCCCGAACTGCTCGCGGATGCGCAGGCAGAGGTCCTCCAGCTCGAACCGCGTCTGCGCATCGACCGAGGCGAACGGCTCATCCATCACGAGCACCTCGGGCCGATAAGCGATGGCACGCGCGATCGCGACGCGCTGCTGCATGCCGCCGGACAACTGCCACGGGAACTTGGATTCGGCTCCGGAGAGCCCGACCGCGGTGAGCGCGGAGGCGACCCGCTCCTCGCGTTCCGCGGCCGGCAGATGCAGGTGCTTGAGCGGCAACCGCACGTTCTTCTCGACGGTGAGCCAGGGCATCAGCGACCGGGTGTACTCCTGGAACACGAGCGCCATCTCCTCGGGCGGGCCCTCGATGACGTTCCCGTCGATCGCCGCGCTGCCTGCCGTGATGCTCTGCAACCCGGTGAGACACTTCAGCAACGTGGTCTTGCCGATGCCGGACGGCCCGACGATGCAGCACACCTCGCCCACGCGCACATCGAAGGTGAGATCGGCGATCACGGGGACGAGACCGTTCTTCGTCGGATAGGACTTCGCGAGCCCGCGCACACTGAGCCGGACGGGGGCCTGTTCGATGGTGGTCATGCGTTCTTCTCCTGTTGCTGGGAGGCGATGTACCAGCGCAGCACGCGGCGCCGGAAGAGGGTGAACACGGCGGTGGCCGCGTAGCCGATGACCCCGAGGACGAGGATGCCCGCCCACATGTCGGGGATCGCGAAGGACTGCTGGGCGAGCAGGGTCGCGGCACCGAGTCCGGTGGACGACCCCAGCATCTCGCTGGCGATCATGACCACGAACGCGGTGATGAGACTGACCTGCATCCCGGAGAGGATGCGCGGGCCCGCCGAGGGCAGCACCACGGAGAACAGCCGCTCCGGTCCACTCAGTCGGTAGACGCGGCTCACCATCTCGAGCGTCGGCTCGCCGGCGCGCACACCGTCGATCGTCGAGATGAGGATGGGGAAGACGGCGGCGAGGGTGATCGACAGGATCCGGGTCTCGTTGCCGAACCCGATGAGCGACACGAAGATCGGCACGAGCGCCACCGGCGGGATCGCACGGAAGAAGTGGATGGTCGGCTCGACCAACCAGCTCAGCGGACGGATCAGTCCGAGCACCAGGCCGAGCAGCACGCCGATCACGGTCGCCAGCAGGAAGGAGACCACGAGATTCCCGACCGACGAGGCGACGTCCACCAGGAAGGCGGGCGTCTGCACGAGCTGCCACAGCCGCTGCAGGATCACCTGGAGCGGCGGGAAGAAGGCGTTGGTGGATGCGGCGGAGACGAACCACCACAGCGCCAGCAGCAGCACCGGGACCGCGATCTCGGCGCCGACGAGGACGCCGCGGGGAAGCGCGCCCTGCCCGCGACGGCGCGCGAGACGTGCAGGGGTCTGGATCGAGGTGGTGAGCGTCATCAGAGGACCTGCTTCCGGTATTGCGGATGCCAGTGCAGCAGTCGCCGCTCGCCCCATTGACTGAGTCCCTGGACGAGGAGCCCCAGGGTGCCCAGGATGAGCACGTAGGCGAAGAGCTGGGCCTGGTTGCCGGAGATCTGCGAGAGCAGCAGGCTCTGCCCGAGCCCGGGCCCGCCACCGAGGAGTCCGGCGACGACGGCCACGACGAGCGAGGTCGGCGCGGCGACGCGGATCGCGGTTCCGATGTAGGGCAGTGCGCTGGGGAGCACGATGCGCCCCAGGATCTCGGCGCGCCCCATGCCGTAGGACCGACCCGTCGCCCGTGCGACCGGGTCCGTGTCGAAGACGCCGGCGGAGGACTGGACGGCGATCGCGATGAAGCAGCCGAAGAACACCAGGAAGATCCCCATGGCCTGTGTGGGGCCGAGCACGAGGACCACGATCGGCAGGATGACGATCGGCGGGATGGGCTTGAGGAACTCCAGCGGCACGCGGGTCGCGTGCATCGCCAGCGGTGAGGTGCCGATGGCCACCCCGAGCACAACGCCGATGACGATGGCGAGCAGGAGCCCGGTCAACGCCATCGTCAGCGTGTCGCCGACGGCCGTCCAGGTGGCCGGGGTCCCGAGCAGGCGCACGGCCTCACCGATCGCCTCGGTCGCCGCGGGGAGCGGTGACCCGGCGAGCGGCCCCGTCGTCGCCGACCACTCCCAGAGCGCCAGCGCCGAGACGACGCCGACGGCCCCGATCAGCGGAGGAAGGAGCGTGGAACGGATCATGGTGGTCACTCGACTCCGACGATGACGCCCTCGAGGTCGACCGGTGCAGGCAGGTAGCCGAGGGCGACGAGCTTCTCATTGACCCGGTCGAGGTCGATCGGAGCGACCTCCGCGGGCCAGAAGGGCAGCTTCACGTCGTCGACGCTCAGGGTCGAGCCGGTGGCATCGATGCCGGCCTGGATGGCTTCCTCCGGGTGCTCGTTCGCGTAGGCATTGCTCTTCGCCACGGCACGCTGGAACCCGGCGATCGCATCCGCCTTCGCGGCGATCGTGCTGTCACCGGCCGTCCAGAGCCCGACGGCGCCTTCTTCGAAGAATCCGACCGACGGCGCGGCGAGGAAGACGGCACCGGCGGCGTCCGCCTCGCCCGTGAACGGGCTGACGAGACCCGCTGCATCGACGTTGCCGCTCTGGAGCGCGGCCACGGCGGAGGTGAAGTCCAGGACGACCCACTCCACGGAGGCGGGGTCGACGCCTTCCCGGTCGAGCGTGTCGGAGATGACGACCTCGAGCTGCGCCTTGCGCGCGGGCACCGCGATGGTCGCCCCTTCCAGATCGGCGACCGAGGTGATGCCGCTCGCGGCGGACGCATACAGTCCGGTGTCGTCCATCGAGGCCGGGTCGTCCCCCTCCGCGGCCCCGCCCACGAAACCGTCGGCCGGGGCGATGACCTTCAACGGGACGCCGCTGGAGAGGGCGTTGAGCAGCGGGATGCTCGGCGCGTACGCCACGTCGACCTGTCCGCTCTGGGCCGCAGCGAGGCCGGCGGGCGGGTTCGCCACGACCGAGGTCTCGAGCGCGATCCCCTCGTCCTCGAAGAACCCCTGCTCCTGACCGACGATCAGGGCGCCGTCGGAGACGAGGCCGATCGTCGCCACTGTGAGCGTCGTCAGCTCACCGTCGCCACCCGATGGCGAGGAGGCGGGTGCAGACGTGCAAGCGGCGAGGGCGAGCACGCCGGCCGCCACGGCGACTCCGGATGCCCGACGTGCGAGACGTGTGACGTTCATGAGAACTCCTCTGCGAGTTAGTCACCAGTTGGTGATTTTAAAGATCGTACTCGTGCCGTGCTTGTGATTGATTACGATCGGGTTACATTAGTCACCAGATGGTGACTAAAAACAGCAAACAGATATTTTGAGAGGTGAGGGGGAAACAGCATGCCGAAGATCGTCGACCATGAGGAGCGGCGCACGCACATCGCGGACGCTGCGACGCAGGTGATCATCCGGGTGGGGTTCGACAGCCTCACGATGCGGGAGATCGCCACGGAAGCGGGCTACGCCCACGGCGCGATCGCGCGATACTTCCCCGACAAGAGGAGCATCCTCACCGCCGCGTTCCTGCGTCTGTACACGCTCGCGAACGACCGCATCCACGCCCGCATCGAAGGCGTGCGCGGGCTGGAGGCACTCGAACGGATCTGCCGCGAGATCCTCCCGTACAGCCCGAACGGACCGCTGTACGCCAAGGTGGTGATCGCTTTCTGGGACCACGCGTCGCAGGATGACGAGGTCACCCGCATCCACCGGGTGAACAACCTGCACTGGCGCGATCTGTTCCGCCAGTGCCTGGTCGAGGCGCGGGACGACGGCGAGCTCGCCGACGACGTCGACATCGAGACCGCGGTCAACGAGATCGCCTCGCGCAACGCGGGCTGGCAGATGATCTCGGTGCTGATGCCGGATTCGGCGGGTGACGGCCGGCTGAACGACGGACTCGACGCCCTGCTGTCGACGCTCCGCCGCCCTTCCCCTCCACGCCCGAGCTGAGCGGTCGACGCCCCCGCTCCTCGTCGACACCCCGTGCTGCAGGCGACCGCAACCGGGGGTCTCGACGATGAACGGGGGTCTCGACATCGCCCTCAGCCCTCCAGGAAGAGCTGGGCGCCGCGTTCGCCGATCATCGCGGCGGGGGCGTTCGTGTTGCCGGTGGGCACGGTCGGCATCACCGAGGCATCGATCACGCGCAGCCCCGCGACACCGTGGACGCGCAACCGGGGATCGACGACAGCCTCCGGGTCCGTCCCCATGCGGCACGTGCCGACCTGGTGGTGGTAGGTGATGGCGGTGCGTCGCACCCAGTCCTCGACGCCGGAGTCCGACACCTCGGGCCCGGGATAGACCTCGACCGCACCCCAGTCCTCGGCGAGTGCCGGGCGTGCTCCGATCCGACGCGCCTGCCGCACGGACGCGGCGAGGGAGGCCACATCGCGATCGTCTTCGAGCGCCGCCAGGTCGATCTCCGGAAGGTCGGCGAGCCCCGGGCCGGAGAGCCGGAGGGCTCCGCGGCTGTGCGGCGTCACCAGCCCGGCCATCAGGGTGAACCCGTCGTCGCCGCGCGGCTCGAGCTCCCCCCACATGGGAACGGAGAAGTGGATCGGCTGAGTGTCGGGCTCCGCGAGGTCGTCGCGGCTGCGCCAGAAGAGGTGGCTCTGCGTGACCGACACCCCGGCCTGCGGAGGCCCGACCGGACGCCCCGTCGTGAAGATCACCGGTGAGAGCAGATGGTCGTGCAGGTTCTGCCCGACCCCGGGCGAGTCCTGCACCACCGGAATGCCGAGCGCGGTGAGGTCGGCCGCGGGACCGATTCCCGAGCGGAGCAGGATCACGGGCGAGCCGATCGCGCCGGCTGCGAGGATCACCTCGTCGGCGAGGACCTCCTCGGACCCCTCCCCCTCCCCGAGCTGCACGCCGACCGCCCTTCCGTCCCGGATGATCACCGAGTGCACCTCGCGTCCGGTGAGGATCGTCAGCCGATCGGCGATGGGCTGCGCGTAGGCCGTCCAGGTGTTCACCCGGCGACCGTCGCGCATGGTCACCTGCTCTTGCGAGACCCCGTCGAGCGTGCCGCTGTTGTAGTCCGGATTGTGCGGAAGCCCCTCCTGCACCGCAGCATCGATGATCGAGGCCTGGATCGGCGAGAGCGCGTAGTCGTCGGTCACCGGGAGCAGATCGTTCTCGATCGCGTCGTAGACGGGCTCGACGTCGGCCCAGCTCCACCCGGTCGCACCTCCGCGTTCCCAGGCGTCGTAGTCGGACGCCGCGCCACGCACCCAGATCATCGCGTTCAACGCGTGCGATCCCCCGGCGACCTTGCCGCGAGGCAGGTGCAGCCGGCGGCCGCCTGCGTGCTCCTGCGGCACGGTGAAGTAGTCCCAGTCCTCCGCGGAATGCCAGAGCTCGCCCGCCCGGGAGGGGTCGTGGATGGCCGGGTTGGTGTCGTATCCGCCGGCCTCGACCAGAGTCACCGCGACACCGGCATCCGCGAGGCGACGCGCGACGATCGATCCCGAGGTTCCTGCTCCGACGACGATGGCAGAGCGCACGGGTCAGCCCTTCCGGCCGGGTCCCGACACGACCTGGGTCACGGCGACGGACTTGAGCCCCTCGACCCCGAACTCCAGCCCGTAGCCCGAGCTCTTCACTCCACCGAACGGCACCATCGGGTGCAACCCGCCGTGGGAGTTGATCCACACCGTGCCGGACTGCATCCGCGAGGCCGCCTCCCGTGCCGCCTCGGGGTCGCTCGACCAGACGGAGGCGCCGAGCCCCGCGTCCAGGGCGTTCGCCCAGGTGAAGGCCTCGTCCACGTCGGTGTAGCGGATCACCGGGAGCGCAGGACCGAACTGCTCCTCCTGCACCAGTGCCGCGTCATTGTCGATGTCGGCGACGATGGTGGGCCGGTAGAAGAGCTCACCCAGCTCAGGGGCGGACTCGCCACCGGTGACGATGCGGGCGCCGCGGCTCTTCGCATCGTCGACCAAGCGGCTGACGATGTCGAACTGGGCGCGGTTCTGCAGCGGACCCAGGACGTTGTTCTCGTCGAGCCCGTTCCCCATCGGCACCGATCCGGCGATGGCGGAGAGCGCGGCGACGACCTCGTCGTAGACCGAGTCGTGCACGTACAGGCGCTTCATCGCGGCGCAGGTCTGCCCGGTGTTGATGAACGCACCCCAGAAGAGGTCTTCCGCGATCGCTGCCGGGTCGGTGCCCGGGAGCACGATGCCGGCGTCGTTGCCACCGAGCTCGAGCGTCAGGCGCGCCAGGTTCCCGGCGGAGCTCTCGATGATGCGACGCCCGGTCGCGGTCGAGCCGGTGAACATGATCTTGGCGATGTCGGGGTGCGAGGCGAGCCGGGCGCCGACCTCACGGTCGCCGGAGACGCCGATCAGGACATCCGCGGGCAGCACGTCGTTGATCACCGCGATCATCGCGAGCACGCTCAACGGCGTGTACTCGCTCGGCTTCGCCACGACGGTGTTGCCCATCCGCAGGGAGGGCCCGATCTGCCAGACCGTGATCATGAGCGGCCAGTTCCACGGGCCGATGGCACCGACGACGCCGGCTGCCTTGTAGACGAGCTCGGCATGCAGCGTCTCGTCGTCGACCAGGATCTGCGGCTCGATCGTCGTCGTGGCGTTCGTGCGCAGCCAGGCGGAGCAGGCTCCGAGCTCGAAGCGGGCGTTCGGGCCGTTCAGGGGCTTCCCCTGCTCGCGCGAGAGCAGGTACGCCAGCCCCTCGGCATTCGCGTCGATGGCGTCGGCCGCGGCGAGGAGCAGCGCGCTGCGCCCCTCGTGCCCGAGGGCTTCCCACGCCGGCTGGGCCGCCTTCGCACGGGCGATCGCCGCGTCGAGGTCGTCGACCGTGGCGACGGGTGCACGACCGATGACCTCCCGGGTCGCGGCGTCCGGGATCTCCCGGCCTGCGCCTTCCGGCGCCTGGATGCGGTCGAGCAGCGCAGCGGCTGCGGAAGCGGCGGAATCGGACATCGGGGACTCTCCTTCGAGCGTGACGCGGGCCAGCGACGGTCGAGAAGCTGGTCGTCCTCTCATTCTCGACCGGCGTTCCTCCCGGCACTTGTCGCGGAGCGCGCCGCAGATGTCCGAGTGCGAAGAATGCCGTGCCCCGCACTTGTCCACAACGACGGAGAACTCACGCTTTGAAGGAGAACTCACGCTTTGAAGGAGCATCTAGCGAACTCAGTCCTTCGAAACGCGAGTTATCCTTCATTGCGGGCGGCACGGCGACATATTCAGGGGCGGCACAGCGACGGAACCGGGGCGGCACAGAGACGCGAGAGAAGATCAGGCCCGCGGGTAGTCCTCGAAGATCAGTGTGGTCCTGGTCGAACGGATCGACGGGATCGCCTGGATGTCCTCCAGCACGATGCGGCGCAGATCGCGGGCATCGTTGGCCCGAACGAGCAGGATCACATCGAAGTCCCCGCCGACCAGCGCCATGTGCTCGATCTCGGGGATCGCCCGCAGCCGCTCACTCACCGCCTGCCAGGTGGCCTGCTCGATGGCGAGCGTGACGTACGCGCTCGCGTGGTGCCCGAGGAGGACGGGGTCGGTGCGCACCGAGTACCCGATGATCACCCCCGCGTCGGTGAGGCGTTTGATCCGCGCATGTGCGCCGGCGCGCGAAATGTGCACGGCGTCCGCGATCGCGGTCATCGAGGAGCGTGCGTCGCGACGCAGCTCTTCGAGGATGGCTCGATCCGTGTCGTCCAACGCGATCATGTGACCCCTTCGCCTAGCCCGAGAATCCTGACACTTCGTTCAAGAATGCCCTATTCGATGCGCTTTCATCCAGGATTCGGCGAATGATCTTGGATGACTGTCGCACGCGGAGGCATGCTGTCTCCAACGAGTTCGGCAAGGAGGGCGAACGCATGCTGCACACCGACCTGCTCCCGCGAGACACCGCGGTGCAACTGATCGACGAGAACGGCACCCCCATCGCGGACGCGCCCTACCCGCTCCCCGACGGCGAGACCCTTCTGGCCGCCTACCGCGGACTCGTCGAGGGACGACGGATCAACGATCAGGCCGGCGCGCTCGTGCGCCAGGGGCGTCTCGCCGTCTACCCCTCTTCCCAAGGCCAGGAAGCGTGCCAGGTCGGAGCCGCGATGGTCCTCGGAGCCGAGGACTGGCTGTTCCCGACGTACCGCGATTCGGTCGCCGTCATAGCCCGCGGGGTCGAACCCGCTGACGCGCTCGTGCTCCTCAAGGGCGACTGGCACTCGGGGTACGACGTCCGCGCCCACCGCGTCGCGCCTCAGGCGACCCCGTTGGCGACCCAGCTGCTGCACGCGGTCGGCTTCGCGCAGGCCGCGAAGCATCGGGGAGAGGACACCGTGGTGCTCGCCCTCTGCGGCGACGGGGCCACGAGCGAGGGCGACTTCCACGAAGCCATGAACTTCGCGGCCGTGTTCCACGTCCCGGTCGTGTTCTTCGTGCAGAACAACGAGTTCGCCATCTCCGTCCCGCTCTCCCGGCAGACCGCCGCCCCTTCCCTCGCGCACAAGGCGATCGGCTATGGGATGCCCGGTCAGCGGGTCGACGGAAACGACGTCGCCGCGGTACTGGCCGTGCTCGGCGAGGCCGTGGAGCGAGCCCGCACCGGCGGAGGGCCCTCGCTGGTCGAGGCCCACACGTACCGGATGCAGGCGCACACCAATGCCGACGACGACACCCGCTACCGCGAGCGGGCCGAGGTCCAGGCCTGGGTCGCCCGCGATCCCCTCACCCGCTTGCGCGCGCACCTCACCGCCACGGGCGCTCTCGACGCGGACGCCGAGGAGCGCTTCGCCGCCGGCGCCGAGGAGATCGCGACCGCCATGCGCGCCGCCCTGAACACCGACGCCGAGCTCGACCCCGAAGACCTGTTCCGCCACGTGACCGCGACCCGATCGCCGCAGTTGGACGAGCAGTGGCACCTGCTGCGCGACGAGATCGAACGCTCACGGCTCGCCGACGCCGGCACCGCCACGAACGGAGGCCACCGATGACCATCGCGCAGGACGACACCACGACGCACAGCGACGTCGGGACGACGACCACCATGACGATGGCTGCCGCCCTCAACCGCGCTCTCGCCGATGCGATCGAGTCCGATCCGGACGTGGTGGTCTTCGGCGAGGACGTGGGAGCGCTCGGCGGTGTCTTCCGCATCACCGACGGCCTCACGGCCCGCTACGGCGAGGATCGCTGCTTCGACACCCCCCTCGCGGAATCCGGCATCGTGGGAACCGCCGTCGGCATGGCGATGAACGGCCTGCGCCCCGTCGTCGAGTTGCAGTTCGACGCGTTCGCGCTCCCCGCGTTCGAGCAGATCGTCAGCCATGTCGCCAAGCTCGGGAACCGCACGCGCGGTGGCCTGCGGATGCCGCTGGTGATCCGCATTCCGTTCGGCGGCGGCATCGGCGGTGTCGAGCACCACTGCGACTCCTCCGAGGCGTACTACGCGCACACCCCCGGCCTTACGGTCGTCAGTCCCTCGACGCCGCAGGACGCGTACTCGTTGCTGCGCGCGGCCATCACCTCGCCCGACCCCGTCATCTTCCTGGAACCGAAGAAGCTCTACTGGGCCAAGGGCGAGGTCGACACCACGCAGACCGCCCAGCTCGGCACCGCGCGTGTCGCCCGGGCCGGGACGGACGTGACGCTCCTCGCCTACGGCTCCTCCGTTCCCCTCGCGCTCGAGGTCGCCGACGTCGCCGCCACGGAAGGACGCAGTGTGCAGGTCGTCGACGTCCGCTCGCTCTCCCCCTTCGACGACGCGACCGTCACCGCGGCCGTGAAGTCGACGGGCCGCGCCGTGGTCATCGCCGAAGCCCCGGGCTATGTGAGCGTCGCATCCGAGATCCAGGCGCGCGTGTTCGAGCGCTGCTTCGAGTATCTCGCCGCCCCCGTGCGCAGGGTCACCGGCTTCGACACCCCCTATGCGCCGCCGAAGTTCGAGCACTGGTATCTGCCCGACGTCGACCGCGTGCTCGATGCGATCGACACGCTGCACTGGGAGGACGAGGCATGAGCACCCCGACGACCTCCGCGCAGGCCACTCACGTGTTCCGCCTGCCCGACCTGGGCGAGGGGTTGACCGAGGCGGGCCTCGTGCAGTGGCTCGTCACGGTCGGCGACACGATCGTCACCGACCAGCCCATCGCCGAGGTGGAGACGGCCAAGAGCGTCGTCGAGTTGCCGTCCCCGTTCGCCGGTGTCGTGACCGCACTGCACGGCACGGTCGGCGACACGATCGACGTCGGCGCCCCGGTACTCGAGGTCGTCGACCCGACAGCCGCCCCGCACGCCGACGACGTCTCTGCCCCCGAGGAACAGGAGACCACTCCGACGGAGATCGAGCACGAGGCGTACCGGGAGGAGGAGCGCGCCGGCTCGGGCAACGTCCTGATCGGCTACGGCACCACGGCCCCCGCTGCGAAGGGGCGGCGCCGTCCGTCCGCCGCGGCCACGCCCGCTCCCCCCGCCCCCGAGCGCACGACGCCGAAGTCTGCGCGCGACCGTCGCCCGGTCGCGGTCCGGTCACCGCTCGTGCGTCGACTCGCCCGGGATCTGGGACTCGACGTGCACTCGATCACCGCGACCGGTCCGGACGGGGCGATCACCCGCGCGGACGTGCTGCAGGCCGCGGTCGAGAACGCCGTGGACGGCGCCGCCGCACATCACCGCGTGACCACCGGGAGCGACGAGACCGTCGACGGACTGGGCGTGGTGTCGCGCGAGCGGATGTCGCCCCTTCGTCGAGCCGTCAGCGCCACGCTCACCCGCAGCAGGTCCGAGATCCCCGAGGCGACCGTCTGGGTCGACGTCGATGCGACGGAACTGTGGAACCTCCGCGCACGGATGGCGCCGGAGGGAGGCAGAGCCCCGTCGGTGACGGCCCTGCTCGCACGCTTCGTCCTGCTCGCGCTCGAAGACTTCCCCGTGCTGGCCTCGCGGCTCAGCGAGAGCGGCGAGGAGCTGATCTCGTTCGACGGCGTGAACCTCGGCATCGCGGCGGACACCGAGCGCGGCCTGCTGGTGCCCGTCCTCCCGCGGGCGCACGCGCTGACCGTGGATCAGCTCGACACCGCTCTGCGAGAGCTCGCCGCCACGGCCAGAGCCGGGTCGATGCCGCCGGAGCGCCTGCGCGGTTCGACCTTCACCCTCAACAACTACGGCGGCCTCGGCGTCGACGGCTCGGCCGCGATCATCAACCACCCCGACGTCGCGATCCTCGGCATCGGCCGGATCATCGAGCGCCCGTGGGTCGTGGAGGGTGCGATCGTCGTCCGGCGCATCGCGCAGCTGTCGCTCGTGTTCGACCACCGCGTGTGCGATGGCGGATACGCCGCAGGGTTCCTGCGCCGCGTGACCGAGCTCATCGAGCATCCGCTGCGCGCCTACGGGAGGATCTGACCCGAATACCGCTTCCCCTACACGGCGGCGGCTCCGATGCGATACGCTCGGCGATTAACTGACCGACCATTCGGTCATGAATGCTCGACGGCACCCGGCCGTCGAACCCGAATCGCAGAACAACGGAGTTCGCATGACGACAGCAGTTTCCGGTCCCACTCAGAAGAGCAGGATGCCCGCCGAAGAACGGCGAGTACTCGCCGGCACCCTCGTCGGGACGTCGATCGAGTGGTACGACTTCTTCATCTACGCGCAGGCCGCGGGGCTGGTGCTCGCTCCCCTCTTCCTCGCCCCCATCGCGGAGTCCAGCCCCGGCTTCGCACAGGTGCTCTCGTTCGCCACGATCGGCATCTCCTTCCTCTTCCGCCCCCTGGGCGCCATCGTCGCGGGACATCTCGGTGACAAGCTCGGCCGCAAGAAGATGCTCGTCTTCACACTCATCATGATGGGACTGTCGACCTCGCTGATCGGCGTCCTCCCCACCTACGCGGCGATCGGCGTCGCTGCGCCGATCCTGCTGATCCTGCTCCGCATCCTGCAGGGCTTCTCCGCGGGCGGCGAGTGGGGCGGCGCGGCCCTGATGGCCGTCGAGCACGCTCCGCGCGGACGTCGCGGGCTGTTCGGCGCCTTCCCGCAGATCGGCGTGCCGGTCGGCATGATCCTCGCGACGTTCACGCTGTGGGTGCTCACGAGCTCGATGTCCCCCGAGGCGTTCCTCGAGTGGGGCTGGCGCATCCCGTTCCTGCTGTCGATCGTGTTGATCGGAGTCGGGTACGTGATCCGCCGCGCCGTCGACGAGAGCCCGATCTTCGAAGACCTGGTGCGTCGCCGCAAGGAGGCCTCCGCGCCGCTCGGCCGGCTGTTCCGCCAGAACACGAAGCAGGTCATCCTCACCGCCGTCATCTTCATCGCGAACAATGCCGCCGGCTACCTGCTGATCGCGTTCTTCGCCACCTACGCGGTCACGGCGCTCGGCATGGATCGCCCTCCGGTGCTGCTGGCGACGACCCTCGCCTCGTTCGGCTGGCTCATCTTCACCCTGTGGGGCGGGCACCTCTCCGATCGGCTCGGTCGGATCCGCACCTTCCAGATCGGCTACGTGGCGCTCGCTCTGTGGGCGGTCCCGATGTGGTTCCTGATCGACACCGCGAACATCCTCTGGTACTTCGTGGCGCTCTTCGTGATGACGTTCGCGCTCGGCCTCTCCTACGGCCCGCAGGCGGCGCTGTACGCCGAGATGTTCCCGGCGAACGTGCGGTACTCGGGCGTCTCGATCGGGTACGCGCTCGGCGCCATCCTCGGTGGGGCGTTCGCGCCGATGATCGCCGAAGCCCTGTTGAACCAGTTCCAGGCGGCATGGACGATCGGCGTCTACATCGCCGTGGCATCCGTGATCTCGCTCATCGGGGTGTCCTTGGTGAAGGAGACCAAGGGCATCGATCTGTCGGTCTGACCACGGATCGGCCCGCCGGCATCGCGGCGGACTCCGCGCCTGTGCCATAATTACCATACGATCGGTCAGTAATTCACTGGCCGATCGTATGGCACGGCCAGCACCGAGACGACGCAGTCAGGAGATCCGCATGACCGAGGCATTCATCGTCGGAGGCGCACGCACCCCTGTCGGCCGATACGGAGGCTCCCTCGCTTCCGTCCGCCCCGACGACCTCGCTGCGATCGTCGTCGCGGAAGCCGTGCGTCGGGCGGGCATCGACGCCACCTCGATCGAGATCGACGAGGTGATCCTCGGCGCGGCGAACCAGGCCGGTGAGGACAACCGCAACGTCGCGCGGATGGCGGTGCTGCTCGCCGGACTCCCCGACACGGTCCCCGGCATCACGGTGAACCGGCTGTGCGCCTCGGGGATGTCCGCCGTCACGATCGCCGCGCAGGCGATCCGTGCCGGTGACGCCGACATCATCGTCGCGGGCGGCGTCGAATCCATGACGCGAGCACCCTGGGTGCAGGCCAAGCCGGAGAAGGCATGGGCCAAGCCCGGGGCCGCCTTCGACACCTCGATCGGCTGGCGCTTCCCGAACCCCCGGCTCCAGGCTCGGGACAAGGCGACTTTCACGATGCCCGAGACCGCGGAAGAGGTCGCCCGCGTCGACGGGATCACCCGCGACGAGGCGGATGCCTTCGCTCTGCGCTCCCAGCAGCGCGCCATCGCGGCGATCACCGCGGGCCGCTTCGCCCCCGAGATCGTCGGTGTCCCGGTCGGCACCGCAGAGGTGCTGGTCGACGAAGGCCCGCGCCCCGAGACCACCCTCGACGCACTCGCGCGGCTGCGTCCTGTCGTCGCCGGAGGCACGGTCGTGACCGCCGGCAACTCGAGTGCGCTCAACGACGGCGCCTCAGCGGTGATGGTGGCGAGCGCCGCCGCGGTCGAACGCTATGGCCTCGTGCCGCGCGCCCGGATCGTCATCGGCACGAGCGCCGGCCTCGCCCCCGAGATCATGGGCCTGGGCCCGGTCCCGGCGACGCAGAAGGCGCTGCACCGCGCCGGCCTGTCGATCGACGACATCGGCTCGATCGAACTCAATGAGGCGTTCGCGACGCAGTCGATCGCGTGCATCCGCCGGCTCGGCCTCGATGAGGAACGGGTCAACGCCGACGGTGGCGCCATCGCGCTCGGCCATCCGCTCGGTTCGTCCGGCTCACGGCTGCTCCTCACGCTGCTCGGTCGCATGGAGCGCGAGGGTTCTGTGCACGGACTCGCGACGATGTGCGTCGGCGTCGGCCAGGGCGCTGCCGTGATCCTGGAGAAGGTCTGATGCACGCCGAGATCGACCCCGAGACGCCCCTGCTCATCGAACGCCGCCCCGACCGCGTGATCGCCACGCTGCATCGGCCGCACAAACGGAACGCGATCGACCAGGCGACCATCGATGCGCTGCACCTCCTCTGCGCCGAGCTCGAGGAGACGCCGCGGACCCTGATCCTCACCGGAGCCGACGGCGTCTTCGCCGCAGGTGCCGACATCGCCCAGCTGCGCGAGCGCCGGGCCGCCGACGCGCTGCGCGGCATCAACGCGAACGCCTTCGTGCGCATCGCCGAGCTGCCGATGCCGGTCATCGCAGCGATCGACGGCTACGCCCTGGGCGGCGGCGCCGAACTCGCCTATGCCGCGGACATCCGGATCGCGACGCCCGCCCTCGCGATCGGCAACCCGGAGACGGGTCTCGGCATCATTGCCGCGGCCGGCGCGAGCTGGCGGTTGAAGGAGATCGTCGGCGAGGCCAGGGCCATCGAGCTGCTCCTCACCGGACGCACCGTGAAGGCGGAGGAGGCCCTGCGCATCGGCCTCGTCTCGGCGATCCACGAGAGCGCCGACCTGCTGACCGCGGCCGAGGCGATCGCCGACCGGATCAGCCGCAACGACCCCGCGGCGACCATCGCGACCAAGCGCGTGTTCCGCGCTCCCCGCGACCGCCACCCCGCCGTCGACCTGGAAGCCCAGGCCGAGCTCTTCGAGAGCCCGGAGAAGTTCCGACGGATGACCGACTTCCTGGAACGGAGAGACCGATGACCCAGAGCAGCAGCAGCGCTCCCGCCCATGTGGGAGTGCTCGGCGGTGGGCGCATGGGCGCCGGCATCGCCCACGCGTTCCTCCTCGCGGGCTCCCGGGTCACCGTGATCGAGCGCGATGAGATCGCCGCCGACGCCGCCGCCGCGCGCGTGCTCTCGTCCGTGGACGCGTCGATCTCCCGCGGCACGGCGCACGAGGCCGGCGACGCCTACCGGGCACGCTTCGAGACCGGGACGGACACCGCGCTGTTCGCTCCCTGCGACCTCGTCGTGGAAGCCGTGCCCGAGGATCTCGCTCTCAAGATCGACGCGCTCACCCGCGTCGAGGCCGCGATCGGCTCCGAGGCCGCACTCGCCTCCAACACCTCGTCGATCTCGATCGACGAGCTCGCGGCGACACTGGACCGCCCCGAGCGATTCCTCGGCATGCACTTCTTCAATCCGGTGCCGGCCTCGACGCTGGTCGAGATCGTCCGCGGCGCGGCGACCGCTCCCACGCGGGTGGACTCCGCCCGCGGCTGGATTCACGCCCTCGACAAGACCCCGATCGTGGTGACCGATGCCCCCGGCTTCGCGTCGTCGAGACTCGGCGTCGCGATCGGACTCGAGGCGATCCGGATGCTGGAAGAGGGGGTCGCCTCCGCCGAGGACATCGATGCCGCGATGACCCTGGGCTACAAGCATCCGGTCGGTCCGCTGCGCCTGACCGACATCGTCGGGCTCGATGTCCGACTCGGCATCGCCGAGTACCTCGCCGCCCACCTCGGCGAGCGCTTCGAACCACCGACTCTGCTGCGACGCCTCGTCGCCGAAGGACACCTGGGCCGCAAGAGTGGACGCGGCTTCTACGAATGGGACGCCTGATGAAGGGAACAGACATGACGGAGATCCTCCCCAGCTATCTGCAGGGAGCCTGGTGGACGCCCGGCACCGATACCGACGCGGCCGAGGTGCGCGATGCATCGACCGGCCGGGTCGTCGCCCGCGTCTCGACGGAGGGCATCGACCTCGAGGGCGCGCTCACCTATGCCCGCCGGGCAGGACAGGCCTCGCTCGGTGAGCTCACGTTCCATCAGCGCGCCGTGCTCCTCAAGCAGCTCGCCCTCGCCCTCACCGCGCGCAAGGAGGAGCTGTACGAGATCTCGAGCCGCACCGGCGCCACCCGCCAGGACTCGTGGGTCGACATCGACGGCGGGATCGGGGTGTTGTTCGCGTACTCCAGCAAGGGACGCCGGGAGCTCCCGAACGCGAAGGTCTATGTCGACGGCGGCATCGAGAACCTCTCCAAGGACGGCTCCTTCCTCGGTCGGCACATCTACACCCGACTCCCCGGTGTCGCGGTGCAGATCAACGCGTTCAACTTCCCGGTCTGGGGGGCGCTGGAGAAATTCGCCCCCGCCTTCCTCGCAGGGGTGCCGACGGTCGTGAAGCCGGCCACCCCGACCGGGTATCTGGCAGAGGCCATGGTGCGGATCATGGTCGAATCGGAGCTCCTGCCCGAGGGCTCGCTGCAACTCGTCTCCGGCGGTGTCCCCGGACTCTTCGAGGCGCTCCGGCTGGGAGACCTCGTCGCCTTCACCGGGTCCGCATCGACCGCCGAACGGCTGCGCGCCCACGATGCGGTGCAGACCGGCGGCGTGCGCTTCACGAGCGAGACCGACTCGATCAACGCCTCGATCCTGGGGACGGACGCGGTCTCCGGGACCCCCGAGTTCGACGCCTACGTCCGACAGCTCGTGGCCGAGATGACCACGAAGGCCGGTCAGAAGTGCACCGCGATCCGGCGAGCGATCGTGCCGGCCGAGACTGTCGACGACGTCATCCGCGCCGTGCAGGCCCGCCTTTCGGAGCGCGTCGTCCTCGGCGACCCGCGCGCCGAGGGGGTCACGATGGGACCCCTCGCCTCGATCGCCCAGCGCGACGAGGTGCTGCGCCAGGTGTCGCGCCTGCAGGAGGGCGGCGGCGAGCTGGTGGTCGGATCGACCGACGCACCGGACGTCCGTCACGACGACGGCAGCGAGGGACCGGCCCCGGACGGCGCATTCGTCGCGCCGATGCTGCTCCGCTTCACCGACCCCGAGAGCGCGGCGGTCAACGAGATCGAAGCGTTCGGCCCGGTCTCGAGCATCCTCGGCTATCGCACCCTCGACGAAGCGAGCGCTCTGGTCGCCCGCGGTGGCGGATCGCTGGTGACGAGCGTGGCGACGCACGACCCCGAGGTCGCTGTCGCCCTGACCACCGGAATGGCCGCCTACAACGGTCGCGTCCTGTTCCTCGACCGCGATGACGCCCGAAGCTCGACGGGTCATGGCTCCCCGCTCCCGAACCTCGTCCACGGCGGGCCGGGGCGGGCCGGCGGCGGCGAGGAGCTCGGGGGCATCCGCGCCGTCCTCCATCACATGCAGCGCACCGCCGTGCAGGGCTCTCCCACCATGATGACGGCCCTGACCGGGGTGTGGCACCAGGGGGCGGACGCGCGTCCGTACCAGGAGAGCGGCGGCATCCACCCGTTCCGCAAGTCCCTGGCCGAGCTCAGCATCGGGGACCAGGTCGTGAGCGGATCCCGCACCGTGACCCTCGACGACATCGAGACGTTCGCGGCCTTCACCGGCGACACCTTCTACGCGCACATGGACGAGACCTCCGCGGCGGCGAACCCGTTCTTCCCCGGTCGTGTCGCCCACGGGTACCTGCTCGTGTCGTGGGCGGCGGGGCTCTTCGTCGATCCGGCACCCGGCCCCGTGCTCGCGAACTCCGGGCTGGAGAACCTGCGCTTCGTGACGCCCGTCTCCCCCGGCGACGAGATCCGTGTCGAGCTCACCGCGAAGCAGATCACCCCGCGCGAGACCGACGAGTACGGCGAGGTGCGCTGGGACTCGGTGCTGAAGAATCAGCGCGAGGAGATCGTTGCCACCTACGACGTGCTCACCCTCGTCGCGAAGCAGCAGGCGGAGGCTGCCTGAGTCCGCTCGACGCCCCCTTCCGTCGTCGACGCCCCCTTCCCCTTCCGCGGTCGACGCCCCCTTCCCCTTCCGTCGTCGACGCCCCCTTCCGCCGTCGACGCCCCCTCGAGTCCGCGTCGCCCCAGCGGGGCGTGGACGACAGGACGGGGCGTCGACGACAGGACGGGGCCTCGGGGCGGCGCGGGATGACGGGATGTCGCGGGGTGGCGGGGTGGCGGGGTGG
>NZ_JRKC01000023.1:0-34509 GCF_000800925.1 Microbacterium sp. ZOR0019
AGTGCCGATGGTGCGGCGGCGAACGCTGCGGGCCAAGCCGGCATGGCCGCAGCGGCGCGGGCCGAGGCGGAGAAGGCGCGCGACGCCGCGGACAAGGCGACCAAGGCCAAGCGTGCGGCGGCAGAAGCGGAGACGGCGACGAACGCGGCGAACCGTGCGGCAAAGGCGGCGGGAGCTGCGGCCGGCTACTCCGGCGAAGCGGCCGGGTATGCGACCGAGGCATCCCAGGCGTCGGGAGTGTCGTCGGCGGCTGCCGCGCAAGCACGGGCGGCTGCAGCGGAGGCGAATGCGGCAAAGAACCGCGCCGCATCCGCCACGGCGC
Source organism: Microbacterium sp. ZOR0019 (assembly GCF_000800925.1). Classification (NCBI taxonomy): domain Bacteria; kingdom Bacillati; phylum Actinomycetota; class Actinomycetes; order Micrococcales; family Microbacteriaceae; genus Microbacterium; species Microbacterium sp. ZOR0019. Next base: position 323 of record NZ_JRKC01000023.1, read on the forward strand.
GGACGGACCGCCTTGCCGCCGAGACATCGGCGGTCGCGCAGCAGGCCCGTGATGCGGCCGGTCGCGCAGCGGACAACGCCAAGGCAGCGGCGATCGAGGCCGATACTGCGGCTGCTCAGGCCGGTGTCGCGCAAGGCGCGGCGGCTCGAGCCACGGCCTCCTCGGAAAAGGCGGCTGACGCTGCCGACGCCGCGACGAACGATGTCGAGTTGGCGAAGACCATCTTCGAGTTGGCGCGGAAGGCTGACGCGGAGCGTCTCGCCGCGGAAGAGGAGTTCGGGCTTGCGCAGGCGGAGATTGCCGCTGCCGAAGAAGCTGAAGCCAAGGAGCTCGAGGACGAGGCCAAGAAGGAGGGCGCCGCCGCTGTCGCGGAGAGCAGCGCCTTCCTGAAGAAGATCACCTCCCCGGACGCGAACCTGCAGGAGCTGCTGCCGGAAGCGCGCTCGGCCATGCTCGCCCTCATCACGTCGGGAACCCCGTGGGTCGCGGCAGCGGCGGAGCAGGCGGTCGTCGGAAACGACGAGGCCGTGGTCGAGTTCTTCAAGGACGGGTACAGCGTCGCCCTCGAGCAGGACCAGTGGGATGAGGCGAAGGCTCTCCTGTACGACGGCGACAACACGATGCTGCAGGACGAGGCCTATGACGTCCTCGAGAACGGTGAAGAGTACGTCGCTGAGTTCCTCAACGAGCGGCTTCCTGAGATCCGCGATCTCGAGAACCGTCAGATCGCATTCGTGCTCGCCACCGACGGAGGGCCGGCGATGCAGCGCGAGGCGAACCGCGCGCTGGATGCCGATGATCCCACTGTGCTCGCGAAGTTCATCGCTGAGGGGCAGTACGACGCGCTCGAGATCGATCAGCGAGCGGCCGCTTTCGCGCTCAGCTCGACGGGCGGTCCCGAGGTGAAGGCAGCCGCGAACATCGCCCTCGAGGGCTCTCGGGCTTCGCTGAAGAAGTTCCTGGAGCAAGGTCAGTACGAGGCTGCCAAGCGGGACAACGACACCGCCGCTCACGTCGCTCAGATGCAGAGCATGCTGCACCTGGCCGACCAGCAGGCTGCGGCTGCTCGCGAGGCAGCCGCTCTCGCGGAGAAGGCCGCCGCGACGGCGCGACAGGCCGCACAGGAGGCGCAGGACAGTGCCGAGTTGGCTCGACAGTACGCGGAGCAGGCGCAGGGCTGGGCGGCGAAGGCGGCGACTTCGGCCAACCAGGAGACCGCCTCTGAGAACGAAGCACGTCAGTCGTCGCACCGCGCACATCAGGCGCTGACGGCCGCGACCGCAGACGCGCAGAAGGCCAACGGGTTCGCCGCCCAAGCCACGTCGTCGGCACAGTCGGCCAGCGCTGCTGCAGCACGGGCCAACGAAGCGGCGAGTCGCGCCGCTGCCACGGCGATTAATGCGGGACTCGATTCAGCCGCTGCAGCCAAGGCGGCAACAGAAGCGAGGAATATCGCGGCAGCCAAACAACGCGACGGCGACTGGTCCGATGGATTCCCACCGCCGCCCGGTCAAGGCGCTGGTTTGACGCAGGCGCAGATCGATGCGGCCTATGCCGAGGGCGGCGACGCGGCGGTTCAGCGGTTGCGAGAGGCCTACGCGTTGAGCCAGCCAGATGCGCTGATCAACCTGATTCTGCAAGAAGGGGGCCAGGTCCTTCTCGATCTCATCGGCGTGACTGACATCATGAATTGTGTCACCAAAGGTGACATTGGTGCTTGTCTCATGTCGATCGTTGGCTTCGTGCCCGTCGGCAAATTGGCGAAGCTGCTTGAAGCTATCCCTCTCATTGCCAAGATCGCAACGAAGCTTCTGACGTTTTCCGATAGAGTCTCGGATTCGCTCGCCCTTCTCACTCGCAACAAGAACAAAGTGAACGAACTCGCTGCCTTGACGTGTAAGCGCAGCGGAGGCAACTTCGCGCCTTCAGTATCCCAACGGAGCACAGGCATTCGCCCGGCATCCTCCGGCTTGTGCGACGTCAGTGATCTGGGAGACGACTTCCTTCGCGCTCTCGATGAAATCGAGAGCGGGGCGCCTCGGAATAATGTTAAGAATCCCGGAAAGTACGAAAATGATGGCCGAGGCGGAACCGCGCTCCTTGACGCCACTGACGCGAACGGCAATCCGATTACGTATACCGAGAACTATGTCAATCCCAGGCCACCCAGGCAGAAGATGGATGACAAACGCATCGTCGTAGGATCCGACGGTAGAGTTTGGGCGACTGCAGACCACTATCGAACATGGGTGCAAATACGATGACAACTACGACTTCAATGGGGTTTCTGTGGTCGCCTTCGGGTCCATGGATTTATCTTGGCCACGGAGAGCCTGAGCGTCGCGAGTGGATTCCAACATATTTCTATGCGTCTCCTCAGTTGGACAATGTTTGCGTTAGGCATTTGCGGGGCTGGAAGATGCGATCTTACGAGGGGCTCATGAACGAGTTCAGCGCTGCGCTCCAGTTCTTCGACGACTTCGGTGAAAACTGGTCAGCACTAAAGGACTGTCTCGTTTCGTTGGACGAGTGGCTTCCCGCTAGCGCGTACGTGATCGTCATCGAGCGCGCAGAGGAGCTTCTCATCGATGATCCCATCGAACTTGAGGCATTTTTGCGCACTATCACTGCAGCTGGCGAGTCGTGGTCAAATGCCGTGAGTAGCCCTGAACAGTACAAAAGACCGCCGATACCCTTTCATGTGCTTCTAAATGTTAGTGATGGGCACCCCGAAGGCATCGCCCGCGTCGCGCGTACGATCGACGCGGCCAGAACTCCTATCCCCCTGCGCACGGATTACTAACGCTCGTTGCCGTGCGTCACGCCAGTGGCGTCTCATTGAAAGGTATTGCATGTTTTCGTTGAAATCTCCCCGTCGAGGCCGCGCTGCGGCTGGCGTGATGGCGGCGGCGTTGGTGTCGGCATTGCTCGTCTCGGCCCCGGTGGCCTCGGCAGTCGCTGATGATGCTCCGGGGTATCTCGTGGAGTCGGGCGCGTATCCGGACGGAGCGTCCGTTGGCACCGCAGCTGGCATCGTTCTGAAGGATGGCAACGGCGGGTTGCGGGTGGCGACCTGCGCGCGGGGCACCGGGCAGGTCGAGGTCGAGTTCGAGAAGTCGGGCAAGACGGCGAAGGTGTGCTTCGAGGTCGCCTTCCGACCGGCCGTTCTGAATCTCGAGATCGCGGCGTCGTTCGGTGTCAAGGCCGGCGCGCAACCGATGGACGTAACGTACTCGGTCGCAGGTGAACCGGAGGAGGTGGCCGAGGTTCCGGCGGGTGGGCGAGCGACTGTCGACGAGAACTTCACCGGTCAGTCGACGATCGTGGTGATCGAGGTGAAGGCTGACCCGGCGGTGGATGAGCCGGCGACGACGGCCACGCATCCGCGAACCGCGATCGCGAAGATCCGCACCGACCTGGGCTCCTGCACGGGGACGCTGGTGGATCGGTCGTGGGTGTTGACGGCGGCGAGCTGTTTCGCCACTGACCCGGCCACGGTCGCCGCAGATGCGCCGCCCGCTCCGGCGCGGGCGCTGTTCGGTCCGGACGTCGCGAACGACAAGGTCGCGAGCGGTAGCGGTGAGCTGGGTGTGAAGATCACCCGCCTCGAGCCGGCCGGCAACGGCCAGGACGTGGTGCTGGCGAAGCTGGAGAGCCCGGTCGACGACATCACTCCCATGCCGGTCGCCACAACCGCTCCGGCGGCCGGGCAGGACGTCGCTTTCACAGGTTTCGGTCGCACCGAGTCCGTCTGGGTCCCGCTTGCGTCCCACACGAACACGTACCCGGTGACGACAATCGAAGCGACGACTCTGACCACCGCGGCAACCGACGCTTCGCTCTGCCTCGGCGACGGTGGCGCTCCCGGGGTCCGCAACATCGACGGAACCGACACGCTTGTCGCGGTCGCGTCCCAGTCCACTCAGACCGGCTGCTACGGCTCGGGTGTTCCCGCGGGTACGGCCTCGACGGTCGCGACCCGTTCTGATGTCATCGCCGGCTGGGTGGCGCGCATGATCCAGAAGGGGCTCGACACGACTCCGGTCGCCGCTGCAGATCAGGCATTGGCGCAACAGATCGTGGACTCCGGACGCGTGAGCGGAACCGAAGCGCTCGCTCAGATCCAGGCCTATGCCGACGGATTCAAGCGCGGACACCTGATCAGCGGACAGGTTCGCGACTGCACGATCGATCCCGTGATCCTCGCTGCGCTGAAGAAGGTCGTGGTCGATCAGAACTTCTCGATCACGATCTCGTCGCTCAACGAGTACTGCACCACGGCGACGCCGTCGGCCACGAGCTATCACGCGAAGAACAGCGGCGGCCACGCCGTCGACATCAGTGTCGTCAACGGTGTCACGGCCACCGGCGACACGGACGAGGATCGGGCACTGATCGCGGCGATGTTCGACGCGCTCCCGACGGCGGCGGCCGTAGGACAGGTGAACTGCCGTGCTCCGCTCGCGGCCCCTCCCGGCTGGTCGCAGATCGAAGAGGTGTGCACGCACAACCACTTCGAGTACAGGGGTACATCCTTCCCCACAGCAAAGGCATCGTTCGATATAAACAGCGACGGTTTTCCTGATGTCCTCGCGATCTCGAACTCAGGCGTGCTCACGGCGTATCCAACCAATGGTGCCGGGGGATGGAAGACGAAGACGATTCTGACCTCGGGGTGGGACTCGACGACGGCGCTGATTCACGGCGACTATGACGGCGACTCCAAGGGGGACTTCGTGACTGTGCAATCAGACGGCACCCTTTGGTATCACAAGGGTGATGGGGCTTTCGGGTTCGCGACGAAGGCGCTGGTGGGTGTGGGATGGAACACAAAGGGTCTGATCAGCGGAGGCGTCGATTTCAACGGCGACAAGCATGCTGACCTTGTCGCCCGAGAACCCGATGGAGACCTGTACGCGTACCTCGGGACGGGCGATGGATCGTTCGGCGATCGGATCAAACTTCGGCCGACCTGGGGGGCGGTCAGTCGGGTGGTGGCCGGCGACTTCAATGGGGACGGGAACGGCGACATTCTCGGCGTCACCAACGCGGGGCTCCTGTACCTCTACTCAGGCAACGGCTCGACGCTCGGGACCGGCCTGAAGATCGGCGGGGGCTGGAACACCATGACGGCATTGACCGGTGGCCTCGACTACGATGGCGACGGGAAGGCAGATCTCATCGCGCGGGATACGGCGGGAGATCTGTGGAACTACCGCAGTCGCGACGGCGGCAAGAGTTACGTCAGGATCAAGTTCGGCCACGGGTGGAACATACACCGACTGCTCTCTTAGGCCACGACAGGTGCGGGTCGAGCTCCGTCTTCCCGCACCTGTCCCGCGCGATGCGAAAGCTGTACCTCGCCGTTCTGTGCCTCGCTGCGTCCAGAAGAACGCCGGGGCGAAGGGGCGGGGGAGAGGCTCCCGATAGGATGGGACGGCCCGAAGAGGGCCAGCTCATCGGCCGGTGCAAACCCGGCGAAAGCCAGGGGGTTACCCATGCCAGGAATCGTTATCGTCGGCGTGCAGTGGGGCGACGAAGGAAAGGGCAAGGCCACCGATCTGCTCGGTGAGCGCACCGACTGGGTGGTGAAGTTCAACGGCGGCAACAACGCCGGGCACACCGTCGTCGTGGGAGACGAGAAGTACGCGCTGCACCTGCTGCCCTCCGGCATCCTCTCTCCGGGCGTGACCCCCGTGATCGGCAACGGCGTCGTCGTCGACCTCGAGGTCCTGTTCTTCGAGCTGGAGGCGCTCGCCGCCCGGGGCATCGACGTCTCGCGTCTCAAGGTCAGCGCCAACGCGCACATCATCACGCAGTACCACCGCACGCTCGACAAGGTCACCGAGCGTTTCCTCGGCAAGCGGATGATCGGCACCACCGGTCGAGGCATCGGTCCGGCCTACGCCGACAAGATCAACCGCGTCGGTATCCGTGTGCAGGACATCTTCGACGAGAACATCCTGCGCCAGAAGGTCGAAGGCGCTCTGGATCAGAAGAACCACCTGCTGGTGAAGATCTTCAACCGTCGCGCGATCACCGCCGACGAGGTCGTCGATGATCTGCTGTCGTACGCCGACCGCCTGCGCCCCCTTGTCGCCGACACGGGCTACCTGATCGCGGAGGCCCTCGATCGTGGCGAAGTCGTCGTGTTCGAAGGCGGTCAGGCCACGATGCTCGACATCGACCACGGCACCTATCCGTTCGTGACCTCGTCGTCGGCGACCGCCGGCGGAGCCGCGACGGGTGCGGGCGTCGGCCCCGGTGCGCTCGACCGCATCGTCGGTATCGTCAAGGCGTACACGACCCGCGTCGGATCGGGTCCCTTCCCGACAGAGCTCTTCGACGAGCAGGGCGACTGGCTGCGCAAGCAGGGCTTCGAGTTCGGCACCACCACCGGGCGTCCGCGTCGGGTCGGCTGGTACGACGCGCCCATCACCCGGTACGCGACGCGCATCAACGGCATCACCGACCTCGTGCTCACCAAGCTCGACATCCTGACCGGACTCGACGAGATCCCGGTGTGCGTCGCCTACGACGTCGATGGCGAGCGTTTCGACGAGGTGCCCGTCAACCAGACCGACTTCCACCACGCGAAGCCGATCCTGGAGTACTTCCCGGGTTGGAACGAGGACATCTCCGTCGCCCGCACCTTCGAGGACCTGCCGCAGAACGCACAGGACTACGTGCTGGCGCTCGAGAAGATGAGCAACACCCGCATCTCGGTGATCGGTGTCGGCCCCGAGCGCGACCAGGTCATCGTCCGCCACGACCTGCTCGACTGATCCGGCCTGTCGTGACGCGATTCTGGCTCGGCGGCTACGGCCCCGGCATGGACGGCTCTGCCGACGGCATCGGTCTGCTCGCGGGGGATGCAGGCCGAGAGGCGACCACGCTCGCGTACCGGGGCGTGGTCGCAGAGGTCCCTTCGCCGTCGTGGCTGGCGCAGCATCCGACGCTCGACGTCGTCTACGCGGCGCTCGAGGGCGACTCCGCCGTGCAGGCGTTCGTGCGTACGGGGGACGGCGCCCTCTCCCCGATGGGTGCACCGGCGGCGGTGGGCCAGTACGTGTGTCACGTCGCGGTCGCTGCGGACGGCTCTGCTCTGGTCGCCAGTTGCTACGGCGACGGCCGCGTCGTGCGGCTCGGCCTCGATGCGGACGGGCGGATCGTGCCCGCACGGCCGGATGCGGCGGCGGAACTCCGCGCGGCACTGTTCGGCGACGACACGGACCCGGATGCACCGGCGGCGACGCCTCTCGGTGACGGCGTCGCCGCGGTCGACCCGTACGGGGTGGGCGGTGACCGTGTCTCGCACGCGCATGCCGCCGTGTTCCTTCCCGACGGGCGCATCGCCACGACCGACCTCGGGTTCGACCTCGTGCGGTTCTGGCGGCAGAGCGGCAGCGGACTCGTGCTCGACCACGAGGTCGTGCTCCCGCTCGGTACCGGCCCGCGGCACATGGTGCTGCATCCCAGCGGGCACCTGCACGTGGTTACCGAGTACTCGTGCGAGGTGTTCACGCTCGCCGAGGCGTCCGACCGCACGTGGAGCGTCGTGTCGTCGACTCTGTCGAGTCCGATCGCCCAGGTGGGCACAGACTTCCCCGCCGAGCTCGCCCGCACCCGCGACGGACACTTCCTCTACACGGCCCTGCGCGGAAGCAACACGATCGCGGCGCTGCGCGTGCGCGGCGGGGGTGAGGCCCTGGAATCCGTGGCCCTCGCCGATGCGGGGGTCGACTGGCCGCGCCACCATCTGGTGCACGAGGGCAAGTTGCTGGTCGCGGGGCAGCGCTCCGATACCATCACCCTGCTCGACCTCGATGAGCGCACCGGTGCGCCCCTCGGCATCCGCCATGAGGCGCAGGTGCCGACGCCGACACACTTCCTTCCGGTGCGCTGAGGGGATCCTCCGGGCTGAGTCTGGCCAGACCCGCGGACCGCCTGTCGGGAGGATGCACGGATGTCGGGAAAACTCCGCGTCCGCGCCCGACATCCGTTCGGGCTCCCGACAGGTGGTCGGCACGCTCCGCTTGACCTCAAGCTCACTTGAGGTTCTAGCGTCATCATCATGACCTCGGAGACCGAGCAGGTGTCGACGCCCGGCGCGGCCGCACCCCGCATCTTGAGCCGCGACTACCTCTGGATCACGATCGGCGCCTGTGCGCTCGTGTTCCTCGGCGCGTTCGAATCCCTGGCGGTCACCACGGTGATGCCGACCGTGAGCGCCGATCTCGGCGGAGAACGGCTGTACGCGCTCGCCTTCGCGGGACCTCTCGCCACTGGGGTCATCGGCATGGTGCTCGCCGGGAATTGGGCGGATCGTCGCGGACCGGTCGCTCCGTTGTACACCGCGATCGCCCTGTTCATCGTCGGACTGCTGATCGCCGGCCTCGCGCCGAGCATGGAGATCCTCGTCGCGGGGAGGTTCGCCCAGGGCCTCGGCAGCGGAGGGTTGATGGTGGCCCTGTACGTGGTGGTCGCCCGCGTCTACCCGCACGAGCTCCATCCGGCGATCTTCGCCGGCTTCGCCGCGGCCTGGGTCATCCCCTCGCTGATCGGCCCGACGGTCGCGGGTGCCGTGACCGAACTCTGGAGCTGGCACTGGGTCTTCCTTGGCGTGGTCATCCTGGTGCTGGTGGCGCTGCTGATGGTCGTGCCCGCACTTCGCGGGCTCGCGAACCACGGCGATGCGACGACTCCCTGGGCGTTCGGGCGACTCGGATGGTCGGTGCTCGCGGCCGTTGCTGTGCTCGCGCTGAATCTGGTCGGCGACATCCCCGGGTTCGGCTCTGCTCTCGCTGTCCTTGCCGTGGTGGTCGCCCTCATCGCGGTCCGGCCGCTGGTCCCTCGCGGGACGCTTCGAGCACGCCGGGGGCTGCCGTCTGTCATCCTCGTCCGCGGCGTCGCGGCCGCCGCGTTCTTCGGAGCGCAGGTCTACCTGCCCTACCTGCTCACCGATCGGTACGATCTGTCGCCGACTCTGGCGGGACTCGCGCTGACCGGCGGTGCACTCGCGTGGTCCCTCGCCGCGACCGTCCAGGGGCGGCTGGGCGCGCGCTTCTCGAGCGTGACGGCCGTGCGGCTCGGGACAGGCCTCGTGTTCGCCGGCATCGTGCTGACCGTCGCGACTGCCGGCTTCCGAGGAGACGCTCTGCTGATTGCACTCGCTTGGGTCATCGCGGGTATGGGGATGGGGTTGATGAGTCCGCGCACCAGTGCCCTCACGCTCGCGATGTCCACGCCGGAGAATCAGGGCTTCAACAGCGGTGCGATGACGGTCGCCGACTCGTTCGGCAGCGCCCTGGCCCTGGCCGTCACGGGCACACTGTTCACCGCGCTCGCGGGCGCCGACCCGTTCCTCGGCGTGTTCGTGCTGGCTGCGGTCGTGGCCTTCGCGGCAGCGGTCCTCTCCCCGAGGGTCCGTGTCGAATCCGCCGAAGACGAATCGCGGGAGGAGGGGGAGGCATGAGTCGGGACGTGACGAAGGCCGATGCCACGGCCGACGCTGCCGATGACGCCCGGGCGCGAGATCGTGCTGGTCACTCCAGACTGGTGATTTGCACGGCGCGGCGCGCATCCGTACTCTGATGAACGGTGTTCAGGTGAACACCGTTCAGGAAGGATGAGCGATGACCGCGTCGACCCGTGACTTCAGTGCGACCCTCGGTCGGGTGGCCGTGTTCGCCGCCCTCATCATCGTGCTGGGAACGGTTGTCGTGCCGCTCCCCGGCGGCGTGCCCATCACCGGGCAGACGCTCGGCGTCATGCTCGCGGGTCTTGTGCTCGGTCCGCGCGTCGCGCCCTGGTCGATAGCCCTCGTGCTGGCGCTCGCCGCGGTCGGACTCCCCGTGCTCGCAGGCGGACGCGGGGGCCTGGGCGTCTTCGTCGGACCGACCGTGGGCTACCTGATCGGCTGGATCGCCGGCGTCGTGGTGATCGGGCTGCTCATGCGCACCGGAGGGTTCACCTGGTGGCGGTGTGCAGTGGCCGCACTGGTCGGCGGCGTGCTCGTCGTCTACGCGTTCGGCATCCCGGTCCAGGCGCTCGTGACCGGAGTTCCGCTCGACCTCACCACGCTGTCGAGCCTGGCCTTCCTCCCGGGCGACCTCATCAAGGTGACCGCGGCCACACTGATCGTCGTCACCCTGCGCCGGGCGTACCCCCGCGCGTTCGCCGACTCCCGCCGGGGGCGGGAGCTCGCGACCGCCTGATTGCCGGTAGCGGCGGCGGAAGGAGAAGGTGTGGGGGCGGAGAGAGGCCGCCCCCACGATGCGACCACCCCTGGTCGCGCGAAGCCGCCGAACAGTCGTGAAGACGTCCCGCAGCTCCAGCACCAACCTCCCTCTCGATTACCGGGTCTCGGTAGTACTGCGAGGAAGATCGGTACGGCTGCCCAGGAATTGCGTACGCGCGACACCCGTGACTGTGAGTCGGCATTTGACGCGCGCATGGACTCCGAATGCTTCGACGGCATGCAGCACGGCTCCTTCGGCGAGCGGTATGGGTGGGTTCGAACCGTTCTGGCATGAGTACACGTTCGACAATGCCACGGGTAACCGGACGGCGCTCGTGAAGCGTTCGAGTTTGAACACGGTGACGACGGCGTCGTACTCGTACCCGGCGGCGGGAGCGGAGCGGCCGCATGCGGTGTCGGAGGTCACGGGTCCGGCGTCGGTGAGTCCGGGGTCGTATTCGTACGATGAGGCGGGCAACATGACGGGGCGTCCGGGGCAGGCGATCACGTTCAATGAGGTCGGGAAGGTCTCGAAGGTGGTGTCGGGGTCGGTGACGCAGGATCTCGTGTACAACGTGGATGGCAGCATCCTGTTGCGGACGGATTCGGTGGAGGGTGCGACGTTGTTCGTGGGTGACACGGTGTTGTCGCAGGCTGTCGGGTCGAGTGTGGTGGCTGGTGTGCGCACGTACAGTGGTGCCGAGGGGAAGCCGGTGGCGGAGAAGTCTGCGAAGACCGGGACTGCGGGGACGACGTTGACGTGGGTGTTCTCGAATCTGGAGGGGACGGTGGATGTGCAGACGGTCGCGAACGCGGCGGGTGTGACGACGCGCACGATCCGTGACCCGTTTGGTGCGCCTCTGGGTTCGTCGGGTGTGTGGGGTAGTGGTACCGGGTACATGAATAAGCCTGCGACCGCGTCGACTGGGCTGACGACGGTGGGTGCGCGGACGTATGACCCGGTGCTGGGGAAGTTCTTGTCGGTGGATCCGGTGATCGACCCGAACCTCCCGCAGCAGAACACGGGGTATGCGTACTCGGGCAACAACCCCACCACCTACAAGGACCCGAGCGGGCTGGCGTTCAAAGTCGACTGCGGTTGTGGCGGGCGGACGCATCCCTATGCGGCTCCGCCGCGGTACAAGAACTCCAAGGAGTTCGGTACTCAGCTGATGAATATCGCCAAGGGCATCCGCAATTCATCTTCAGAGTCCGATGAAGGGGCGAGGTCGAGGGCATACGTCTTCAGCAACATGGGTTCGTTCTTCAAGAGCGAGCAGGGAGCGCTGATCCGGGCGTGGATGGGAGGCAACCTTCCGCAGCACATCGTCTTTGGAGAAGATTCGAAGATCACTCAAGGCCTGCGAGATCATGTCCACATGCGGAACTACCGCGATGATGTTCTCGAGGCCCTGCGGACAGGGCAGAGGATACCTGATCCCCGCCGCTACGATGCCGATCCTCCCTCGGTGAGCAACTCGAACTTCAGACAAGACTTGGAGACGCTCGGAAACTATGCGGGAGCAACCAACACCCAGCGATCGCTCCTCGTAACGGGCTCGTACAGCGTCCTTGCGCCTGATGTCACGTTGACGTCGGCAACGTCGGCGACGGTGACGTACAAGTTGCGAAACGACATCACGGTCGGGTCGCTGGTCAGCCTTACCGACCAGCTGCGACAGTTCGGCAACGGCGTGCCTGGCGAGAGGGGCCCGATGTCGACTGTCTACACGACGTTCACGTGGACGGAGGAAGTGAGTTGGTGATGAGATCGGCGAGACACGGCGCTGTCGCTGCGGTTCTGCTGTTTGTGACGCTGTTGACGGGGTGTGTGAGCGACTGGGGTCATTATGATTTCGAGTTCGGTGCGTCCGATGCGGTGGGCCGGTGGTCGTCGGAAGGCAGAGATGAGGTGGTGGCGTTGGATATACGAGATGATGGCACGTTCACTGCCGAGGGATGGCCGACGGGACTGTCTTGTGGTGAGCTTCCCGAGCCGGAGGACGACCCCGACGACCTGTGGGATGAGACCGTTGACTTCTCGGGCACGTGGGAGGGAGATGCGCCGGGAGAGGAGTACGCAATCAGGCTCTTGTCCCCCGGACCAGAATGCAAGAGCAACTTCTCGGTGGTTGCGTGGACCGACCCGGGCGGTCCCACGCGTCTTCGTGTCGAACTCAGTCCACTGACACCGTCGGAGGAGTTGACCGACGACATGGTGCTCTACCTTGAGAAAGAACAGTCGGACATCTAGGTTCGCTTGCACGTCGGGTGCGGCAGTGGTGTACGTCATTCTGCTGGCGTGAAATTCAATTCTTAGCGAAAGATGTGCGAGATGCCCATTGAACTAGCTCTTGGATCCCTGATTGCGGTTATTGGAGTGTTCGCGGTAATTGCTCGTCGATGGTTTGCTCGAATGATTCACATGGGGCTCAAAGTCTTCTTCGGAGAACCTGTTGCCGATGATGCAGTGAGACCGTCCACACCGATCCACATTGCGATAGCCGGAGCCGTCATCGCAGTCTTGGGAGGAAGTCTCATCGTTCAGGGGCTTCTGTCGAGTTGATATCTCTGATCGGTGACCGTTTGGTGCGCCTCTGGGTTCGTCGGGTGTGTGGTGTAGCGGTACCGGATACATGAACAAGCCCGCCGGTGTCGACCGTCTACACGACGTTCACCTGGACCGAGGAGTTGACGTGGTGAGTAAGTCCCGCCGAATCGGGGTCGCCGTTGCTCTGCTTCTAGCCGTTGGCGCGATCGCGGGCTGCTCAAATGTCCCGGGGCGCTATGACGAGGGCTTCCGCGCGACCGATGCGGTGGGTCAGTGGACCTCTGAGGGCCGTGATCAAGTGGTGGTGCTAAACGTTCAGAGCGACGGCACGTTCTCTGCCGCGGGGTGGCCGCGGGGGTTGTACTGTGATGGCGCGGTCCCCGAACGGGATGACGATCCTGACGACCTCTGGGATGACGATCCTGACGACCTCTGGGATGACACCGTCGATTTCTCAGGTACCTGGAGGGGAACGGCATCAGACGACCACTACACGGTCCGATTCGTGTCACTGGGGCCGGAGTGCAGAACCAAACTTCCCGGTGGTCGCGTGGAGGCTGCAAGATGGCCCAGCGGTTCTTCGGGTTGATCTCAGTCCGCTGACGCCGGTGGAGGAGCTCACGGAGAACGAGATTCTGTACCTGAAGAAGAGCTAGATACTTGAGCCTGGGCGATCAACGAGACTCGTCTGGATTTCTTGGAGGACTTTGATGAGGGTTGTCGCTGGCATCGCGATGCTGTTGTTGCTGTTTGTCCGTGGGTTTGTCCTTTGGTTCCTTATTCCCTTTTCGGTTGTCGCATGGTTGCTGGTCCATTCGTGGGCTCAGAAAGCCCGACTCAGGCAGGCGATCTGTTGGTACGATATGAATCTCTTTGTCTTGCTCATGCTTGTGCCCTTTCGGCCAGCGCTGCGGTATGCCACGGGCGGAAAGGTGCGATTCGGGCGTATCTCCGAGATGCGAGTGCTGGAGACATACAGAATCGGGTTGACGCAACTGAATTAGGACCGCTGCGGGGGGCGACCGCCACGCTCACCTGGACCCAGGAAGCGATTCTCCGAGGGATGAGGATGGACGACCAGGATCACGACCTGAGTTGTAGGTTGTTCGGCTTCTCGCGTGCCGACGCGGGGCCGTCGAGCGTCGTGTCTCGGTTGGATCTAGGTTGGGGCCGACCGAAGAGAGGCGACTATTCGGTGTTCACAGTCGACATCCCCGTCGATGATCGTCGCGCGGATCTGGGGGAGGCCCTCGATCGCGCCACGCACGATGGTCAGACGATCCTTGAGGCCCTGGCGACGGAAGCAGACGTCGACGTTGACGTCGTGCTGTGGTTCGCCCCCAGAATTGCCCCGACCTCGGCGATATTCTCCGGACAGTGGTTGAAAGACTGCGGTCGGTCGTTCGAGATCTGGGCTGAAGTGGATCTCGCAGAGGAAGAGGCGGATGATCCGACGCCGCCGGCGGTGGATCGCGTCGCTGTCACCTGGCTCTCGGACGATCAGAGTCGCACGGTTGAGATCATCGAATCGGAAGCCCCACAGCGTCAGACGTGTTTGAATCGCACTCTGCATGACGCCATCGCCGAACGCGCGAGCAGCGTTCGAATCGACCTGGAAGCGAGCGCCGGCATTGCCGGGATCGTCATTCCTGCTCCTCTGGTCCAGCGTTTTCGCGAGGGCGATGTTCAGCTTGAGATTCGTGGGTGGAGGACCGCGCCCGAGGCGCACCGAAGTTCCCTGGACGATCTGGACTCGCAGCCTCATCCCTCCCGCGCCACGCCGGAGGGAACAACTCACCCGTGACTCGGCGTTGGTCTTGAGCGAGACTGGGCGACGGAACCGGTCGACGGAGAGGTGTCAGTCATGAACGCAGCGGACAAGACCGACGAATACGACCTGATCGTGCTGGGCGGAGGTCCGGTGGGCGAGAACGTCGCCGATCGCGCCGTGCAGGGCGGACTCACCGCGATCATCGTCGAGAGCGAGCTCGTCGGAGGCGAGTGCTCCTACTGGGCGTGCATGCCGTCGAAGGCGCTGCTGCGGTCGGCGCAGGCGTTGCGGGCAGCGCAACACGTGGCGGGCGCCTCGCAGGCGGTGACCGGGAAGCTCGATGTGCGGGCGGTCTTCGAACGACGCGACTCCTTCACCAGCAACTGGTCCGATGACGGACAGGTGAAGTGGCTCGACTCCGCCGGGATCGATCTGGCGCGCGGGCACGGCCGGCTGACGGGTGAGCGGGAGGTGACCGTGACGGATGCCGACGGGGCGACGCGCGTGCTCCGCGCCCGGCATGCGGTGGCCATCAGCACCGGATCGGACGCCGTCATCCCGCCCATCGACGGGCTCCGTGAGTCCGCACCCTGGACGAGTCGAGAGGCGACCAGTGCCGAGGAGCTGCCGGAGAGCCTGGCCGTGATCGGCGGAGGCGTGGTCGCGGTCGAGATGGCCACGGCATACGCGGCACTCGGCTCGCAGGTCACCGTCATCGCCCGCAGCGGTCTGCTCGGGGGGATGGAGCCTTTCGCCGGGGAGCGGGTCGCAGCCGGCCTCAAGGAACTCGGCCGACGTGCGCACCGACACGGGCACGGTATCCGTGCACCGTGGCGCCGACGGGGTGACCGTCACGCTCGACGGCGGTGAGGAGATCATCGTGACCGAGGTTCTCGCCGCGACGGGTCGTTCGCCGCGCAGCGGAGACATCGGCCTCGACGTCGTGGGCTTGGAGCCCGGCCGCTGGATCGAGACGGACGACACCCTCCGGGTCCCCGGATCCGACTGGCTGTATGCGGTCGGCGACGTGAACGGCCGCGTGCTCCTCACCCACCAGGGCAAGTACCAGGCGAGGGCGGCAGGCGACGTCATCGTCGCCCGTGCCCAGGGCGACGACGTGGATGACACCCCTTGGGGTCGTCACGTCGCGACCGCCGACCAGGCCGCCGTCCCGCAGGTCACGTTCTCGATCCCCGAGGTCGGCTCCGTCGGTCTGACCGAGGCGCAGGCGGTCGAGGCCGGAATCACCGTGAAGGCGATCGACTACGACCTGGGGTGGATCGCGGGGGCGAGCCTCTACGAAGACGGTTTCGAGGGGCAGGCGCGGCTCGTGATCGACACCGACCGCGATGTCGTGATCGGTGCGACCTTCGTCGGCCCCGAGGTGGCGGAACTCGTGCACGCCGCCACCGTGGCGATCGTCGGCGAGGTGCCGATCGCCCGTCTCTGGCATGCGGTGCCGTCGTACCCGACCGTCAGCGAGATCTGGTTGCGACTCCTGGAGGGCTACGGGCGCGATTCCGCCTGAGTCCGACCATCGTGGCGGGCAATCCGTTTTCGCGGGCAGGCCGAACAGATTCGGGATTGTTTCTCACATTGACGGCCCGCGCGCAACCCTCGAGCCCGATGTCCCCACCGTCTTATACGCTCGAACACACATCCGAGGAGGCAGGACCATGAAGGCTGTACTCGCAGGAACCGTCATCGCCGAGGCCGACGAGAGCGATCTCGCCCGCATCGAAGGGAACTGGTACTTCCCGCCCGCATCCATCACACCCGGGGTGCTCGTCGAGAGCCCCACGCCCTACACCTGTCCCTGGAAGGGCGCGGCTCAGTACTACTCCGTGCAGACCGACGGCGAGCTGCACACCGACTACGCCTGGTCGTATCCGACTCCTTATCCGTCGGCCTTCGATCGTGTCGGCAAAGACTTCTCCGGATTCGTGGCGTTCGATCCGCGCGTCGAGGTCGGCCCGTAGCCACCAGAAGAGCCAAGACTCGTCCGCTCGCACATCGATCGACCGACTGGAGACCAGCCCATGATCGAGTTCCGCAACGTCACCAAACGGTTCCCCGGCGGTGCACTCGCCGTCGATGACTTCAGCCTCGTGCTGCCGTCACGCAAGACCACCGTGTTCGTCGGCTCGTCCGGCTGTGGCAAGACCACCCTGCTCCGCATGATCAACCGCATGGTCGAGCCCACCTCCGGCGACGTCGAGATCGACGGGGAGAGCGTGCTCGAAGGCGACCCGGTGGCTCTGCGCCGACGCATCGGCTACGTCATGCAGAACTCCGGGCTCATGCCGCACTTCACGGTTATCGACAACGTGGCCACGGTGCTCCGGCTGACCGGGGTGAAGCGGGCTGCGGCCCACCAGCGGGCGCGCGACCTGCTCGACACGGTCGGCCTCGACCAGGCGCTCGCCGAGCGCTACCCGAGTCAGCTCTCCGGCGGCCAGCAGCAGCGTGTGGGTGTCGCCCGCGGACTCGCCGCCGACCCGAACATCCTGCTCATGGACGAGCCCTTCGGCGCGGTCGATCCCATCGTGCGGGCCGACCTGCAACAGGAGACCCTGCGCCTGCAGAGCGAGCTCGACAAGACCGTCGTCTTCGTCACGCACGACATCGACGAGGCGTTCCTGCTCGGAGATCAAGTGGTGATCCTCGACAAGGGGGCGCGCATCGTGCAGGTCGGCAGTCCGAGCGAGATCATCGAGAACCCGGCGGACGACTTCGTCTCCGCGTTCATCGGCGCCGATCGCGGTCGCCGCGCACTGCACCTCAAGCAGACGCCTAGGGGCACCGTGGTGGTCGACTCGGAGGGGCGCACGCAGGGATCGATCGTCGACGTGCCCGATGCTGTCAGCGACGCGCTCCTGAGCGAGGAGAGCGTGACGAAGGGCGCTCCGTGAACTGGATCGTCGACAACATCGGCCTCATCCTCGAGCTGACCGCCATCCACCTGCAGCAGAGCGCGATCGCGATCGTGCTCGGCTTCGTGCTGTCGGTGCCGCTCGGGTGGGTCGCCTGGCGCTATCAACTGGTCAAAGGGCCGGTCATCGTCCTCACCGGTCTGCTCTACACGATCCCGTCACTCGCGCTGCTGATCCTGCTGCCGTCCGTCGCCGGGTATCCGGCCCGCAGCCCGATCAACCTCATCATCGGTCTCACCATCTACGCGGTCGCGATCCTGGTCCGTGCAGTCTCCGACGGCCTCGACTCGGTCGATCCCGCCATCCGGCAGTCGGCCACCGCGATGGGCTACGGCGGGTTCCGCCGGTTCTGGACCGTCGACTTCCCGCTCGCCGGACCCGTCGTGCTCGCCGGGCTGCGTGTGGCGGCCGTCAGCACGATCTCCCTCGCCACCGTCGGCATCCTGGTGGGCGTGACGAATCTCGGCTATCTGTTCGAGAACGGCCTGCAGCGCCGCATCCTCGCCGAGGTGTTCGCGGGCGTCATCGCGGTCGTGGTGATCGCCCTGGTGATCGACCTGTTGCTCCTGCTCCTCGGCCGCGCGCTGATGCCGTGGACGCGTGCAGCCAAGACACCGTCAGCCGCACGACAGGCGGCCACGCTGAGGACCGCCGCATGAACGTGTTCACCGACGCCATCGCCTGGCTCTTCTCCCCCGACCGGTGGGAGGGGCCGTACTCGCTGCCGATCCTGTTCGGCCAGCACATGTACTACACGCTGATCTCGGTGCTGATCGCCGCGATCATCGCGGTGCCGATCGGATGGCTCATCGGCCACACCGGGCGTGGCCGGGAGGTCGCCGTCGCTGTCTCCGGCGCGGCCCGAGCGATCCCGTCCTTCGGACTCCTCGTGCTGCTCGTGCTGCTGCTCGGCGTGCTCCGCATCCCCGAAGCCGCGATCATCACGTTCGTGCTGCTGGCCATCCCCTCGCTCCTCGCGGGCGCCTACACCGGGCTCGAGGCCATCGACCGCCGTGTGCTCGATTCGGCGCGCGCCATGGGGATGACCGAGTGGCAGGTGTTCTGGAAGGTCGAGGTGCGCCTCGGGCTGCCCCTCCTGGTCGGTGGCATCCGCGCGGCCCTCCTGCAGGTGATCGCCACGGTCACGATCGCCGCCTACGTGAACCTCGGCGGTCTCGGCTGGCCGATCATCCAGGGCATCCCCCTGCGCAAGTTCGACCAGGTGCTCGGCGGTGCGATCCTCGTCGCCATCCTCGCGCTGGCGGTCGACCTGATCTTCGCCCTCCTCCAGCACGCCGCCGTCCCCGCTGGTGTGCGAGGGCCGACCACGACCCGCCGGTCGCGTACCGCTGCAGCCTCACCCGCGCCGGCCACCGCCTGACACGTTCACAGCCGCTCACCGTCCCACAGCACCCATCCCCGTTGTCCCAGAGAAGAGGAACTCCCCATGTTCACAGCACGTAAGTCACGACTCGCCCTCGCCGGTGGCGCCGCGCTCGCCGCGGTGCTCGTCCTCGGTGGCTGCGCGAACAGCAACCCGCTCGACGCCCCGACCGATGACGTGGGCTCCGGCGGCGACACGATCGTCGTCGGCTCCCAGGCCTACTACTCGAACGAGATCATCGCCGAGATCTACGCACAAGCGCTCGAAGGCGCCGACTTCGACGTCAAGCGCGAGTTCAACATCGGACAGCGCGACGCCTACATGCCCGACGTCGAGTCCGGCGCGATCGACGTGTTCCCGGAGTACACGGGCAACCTGCTCGAGTACCTCGACGACAGCGCGACGGCCACCAGCCCGGAAGACGTCTACGCCGCGCTGCAGGACGCGCTGCCCGACAGCCTGACCGCTCTCGACTACGCGGAGGCTTCGGACCAGGACACCTACACGGTGCTCAAGAGCTTCGCCGAGGAGAACGGTCTCACCTCGATCGGTGACCTCTCGAAGGTGACCACGCCGGTCACGATCGGTGCGGCACCGGAGTTCGAGCAGCGCCCGTACGGGCCCGCGGCCGCCAAGGAGGTCTACGGCGTCGACCTGGCGTTCTCGGCGACCGGCCCGACCACGCTGGAGTCGCTGCTGGCCGGCGAGATCCAGGTCGCTGACATCTACTCGGCCGACCCCGCTTTCCAGACCGAGGACATCGTCGCGCTCGAAGACCCGGAGAACATCATCCTGGCCTCGAACGTCGTGCCGATCGTCTCGAGCGGCGTCGCCGACGAGGTCGCCGACGTGATCAACGCCATCAGCGCCAAGCTCACCGCCGAAGAGCTCGTCGGTCTGAACGTGCAGAGCACGGTCGACCAGAAGTCGGCGAGCGACATCGCCGAGGCCTGGCTGACCGACAACGACCTCATCTGAGTCGGGTGACAGAAGCGCCCGGACCTTCAGGGGTCCGGGCGCTTCGTCGTACGGGCGAGGGTCAGATGCGGGCATCCTGCTTCGGCACCAGCACCTGTTTGATGATGATGAGGATGGAAGCGGTGACTGGCACGGCCACGAGTGCCCCGAGGAGGCCGAGCAGAGTGCCACCGGCGAGGGCGCCGATCACGACCAGTGACCCCGGGACCGCGACAGCGCGGTTCATCACCCGCGGCGTCAGCACGTAGGCCTCGATCTGCATGTAGATGAGGTAGATCGCCGCGAAGATCAGCGCCGCGACCGGGTTGGTGAAGAGCGCGAGCCCGGTGCCGATGATCCAGAACAGCACCGATCCGACCAGCGGGATCAGCGTGACGCAGAAGGCGACCGTCGCCATCAGTGGGGGGAAGGGCAGACCCAGGATGGAGTAGAGAGTCAGGGCGAGGACCGCGTTGCAGAAGGCGAGCACGACCATCCCCATCACGTATCCACCCACCGAGTCCGTGATCTGCTCGGTGATGTCGCTCGCGCGAGCGCGGTCGCGGGCCGGTGCGAGACGCAGCAGGCCCTGCTTCATGCTGGGCAGGGTCGCGAGGAAGTAGAGCGTGAGCACGAGCACGACGATGGCGCCCGAGATGCCGGTCGCGATCGACGCGCCGACCGCGAGAGCGCCGCCGCCGATCGTCGCGAGGTTGCCGAAGTCGGTCAGGAACTTCTGGACCTCGGCGACCAGATCCTGGAACTGATCGCCGAACTGCGCGTCGAGCGTGGCGTAGATGTCGCTGCGGGTGAAGTCCTGGATCATCCCGGGGACGGAGCGGACGAAGCTCGCGATCTGCTCGACGACGATCGGGATGATCATCCACAGCACGACGGCGAACACGAGGATGAGCGCGAGGATCGTGATGACGACGGAGATCGAGCGGGAGAGGCCGCGACGCTCGAGGAACCGGACGGCCGGGTCGAGTCCGAGCGCGCCGAAGAGGGCGAGTGCGATGTAGATGAGCACGGTGGACAGGCTCGTCAGGGCGAGGCCGATCACCAGCGCGCCGAGTCCGCCGAGCGTCACGAGGAAGCCGAAGACGAACGGACGGTCGATGCGCGTCCAGAACGAGCGACTCGGCGTCATCGGCTCGATGACCACGGGGCGCGCTGCGCCGGTCGCGGCGGGCTCTGCGGTGGGAGAGTCGGCGCTCGCGGCTGCGGCGTCGGTGCGCGGTGCTTTCCGGGCGGGCGCGGTGTCATCGAGGGGAGTGGGCGCCGGCGACTCTTCGTTGCTCATGTGCTCACGATAGCGGTGCCGCGGGTCGGAATCCGGGTGTTCGACGGCTCTAGAGTAGGGGCATGACCGCCGCCGAGGACCCGAAGGCCGAACTGCTCCGACTTCGCGCCACCATCGACAACATCGACGCCGCACTCATCTTCATGCTGGCCGAACGCTTCCGTGCGACCCAGCAGGTGGGGCAGCTGAAAGCGGAGCACGAGATGCCGGCGTCCGACCCGAATCGGGAGGAGCAGCAGGTCGCCCGTCTGCGCGCTCTCGCAGAGGAGGCGCATCTCGACCCCGAGTTCGCGGAGAAGTGGTTCAACTTCGTGGTGGCGGAGGTCATCCGCCATCACACGGAAGCGGCGGAGAGCCGCTGAGAGAGGTGCCGGACGGGCGACGGTGTGTGCAGCACTCGCCCGTCCGGAGCTTTTGTGGGATTCATCGACCAACTAAGTTCAATGAATAAACTTACGGAGAGACTACGGATCGCGCCACGATCTGTCAACCGCTCGCCACGGGCGAGCTCCGGAACGGACGCACATGCTGAGCACGGATGAGGGCCTGGACACTCAAGCGTCGGTGCGGCGCGCGAACCTCCGGCGTGCGCTGCAACTCGTCTTCCGCAACCCGGGCACCCAGACGCGCGCGGGGATCGCGAGAGCGACGGGTCTGACCGCAGCCACGGCATCATCCCTCGTCGCCGAGCTCATCGAGAACCGACTGGTCGTCGAAGGGGAGCAGGCCGCGAGCACCGGTGGCAAGCGGGCGACCACGCTGAGCGTCGATGCGGGTCACCACCTGATCCTCGTCCTGGTGATCCAACCCCTGCACGCGTACATCGCCCTGGTGGCGCTCGACGGTACCGAGGTCGACGTCCGCCGCGCGGACTACACCCCCGAGACCCGTGACCGCGCACTCGACGACGCCGTGGCCGCGGTGGCCGCCGAGTTCGGACCGCGGGTGCTCGCTGCGGGGATCCAGCTCCCCGGCACGACGGACGGGCGCTCGGTGCTCGAGAGCGTGCAGCTCAAGTGGGAGGACGTGCCTCTCGCCGAGAGGTTCGAGCGTGTGCTGGGGGCGCCCGTGCTGCTCGTCAACGACGTCGACGCCGAGGCCATCGCCGAAGCCGGGATGGAGGAATCCCCGTCCGGATACCGGCTCTTCATCCACCTCGGCGGCGGCGTGGGCGCCGCGGTGACCCTGAACGGCGAACTCGCGCCCGGTCCACGCGATCGCGCCGGCGAGATCGGGCACGTGCAAGTCGTCTTCGGTGAGGCGGCGCGTGTCTGCCGGTGCGGACAGCGCGGCTGTCTCGAGTCCGCGGCAGCCTTGGGCGCGATGATCGGGGACGAGTTCACCGATGCGATGGACGCATCCGAGATCCGTGCTCTCGCCGCCCGCGCGGACGAGCGCCATCTCGACGAGGGGGCCCGCGCGCTCGCGAGGGCTGTCAAGCTCATCAGCGCACTGCTCGACCCGACAGAAGTCGTGATCGGCGGACCGGCGACCGAACTCGGGCCGCGCTTCCTCGACCGGGTCCGCCGCGAGACGGAGTACCCCTCCCGCGGCACGGCGCAGGTCCCGGTCCGCTACGCCGACCCTCGGGTGTCACTCGCGGCCGGCGCCGCTCAAGCCGCGCTCACGTCGGCGCTCGGCGTGCGCTGGAACCCGGAGCAGCTGCGCGCCGCATCCGCATCGAGCCGCTGAACCCCCTCGATGTCAGCGTCGTCGGTCTCCCCGCACCGCGAGGGCGATCGCGGCGCTGGTGATGAGGCACAGCGGACGGTAGATGCGCCGATCGAGCTCGACGAATCGGCGATGGGGACCGGGCCGCCCGAGAAGTGCGATCACTCGAGCCCCGTCCATCGTGCCGCGGAGGAGGAAAACCAGAGCCGCCGCCACGCGTGCGGCTTTGGCGAGCGTGTGAGTTCCCCCTGCGCCGGCGATGATCGCGCTCCCGGTGAGCATTCCTCCACCGACCACGAGGCATGCGCCGGCTGAAGGCATCTCATCGCTGCCGATGACCTGTCGCGCCAGCCGCTTCCGGCTCGACGCCGGCCAGGACGCGCCGGAGGCCCACAGCAGATGGATGGCTCCGATGGTGCCGAGTGATGTGGTCGCGACGACCTGACCGATCCGTCCGAGAGGAGTCATGTCCCCATTCTCCTCTTTCGCGGGTGAGCAGCCGTCAGCCGCCGAACTCCGCGCGCAGGATCATCTGACTGTGGTTCCTGTTGCAGGTGTCGGTGATCGGGTCGAGCAGGTTGGTCTCGGACAGCCAGGCGCCGGGAGCCGACTTCTCACCCTGCATCGCGGCCAGAACCTCGGCGAACGAGTCGGCCATCGCCGTATCGGATGCCTTCACGAGCGACTCGAGTTCCACCGCGGCCGCTTCGACGCGGGTCTTCCACTCCGTCTCGTCGAACGCCTGGTAGGTCGTGTATCCGGCATTGGCGTTCCACAGCGCGCTGTAGACGTTCCCGAACGCCTCGCACTCGGCTGTGATCTTCTCATCACGGACGAACTCCGCCGTGGAGAAGTGCGGTGTCGCGGTCCATTCGACACCGTCGGGGACCCAGATCGTGAAGGTCGGTCCCGTGGCCTCGGTGATCGGCCAGACCAGGGATGTGGTGCCGTCGCACGTGCCGCGGAGGGGAGCCTGTCCGAGCGCCATCGAGTCACCGAGCTCGGCGTGGAAGAGTCCGCCGCCGGCGCACTCGATGTCGATCGTCACCGAGCGCATGCCTTCCTGCAGGGGGAAGTCGATGCCGGGGTACGGGGCGGTCGGCCCGGTGCCGGTGACCGCGGGGCCGTTCATGATCAGCTCGACGGTGGTCGAACCCGAGGGTGTCGGTGTCGCTGCGGGCGCGGGCTCGATCGCGGTGCATCCGACCAGCACGATCGCGAGGGCTGCGAACGCGGAAATCCCGCTCGTCGCTTTCTTCATCCCCGATGCCCCTCTCGCCGTGAAGGATGTCCCTCTCGCCGTGACTGATGTCCCTCTCGTCGTGAAGGAGTTCTCACGGAATGAAGGAGCGGATTCCATATGCACTCCTTCATACCGTGAGAACTCCTTCATTCCGGGAGGACCGCTCCGGGAGGACCGCTCCGGGAGGACCGCTCCGGACGGGAGCCCTCCGGACGGGACCGCTCCGCCCGGGACCGCTTCGCCGGGGCTCCTACTTCACGCTGCCGGCGGTGAGGCCTCCGACGAGGCGCTTCTCGATGAGCATGAACAGGATGACCACGGGCAGGATCGCGACGATCGAGACTCCGAACACGTACTGCCAGCTGGTCTCGTACTGACCGACGAACTTGGTGAGCGCGACGGAGAGCGGCTGGTTCTTGTCGGTCGAGAGGATCACGAGCGAGGCCGCGAATTCGTTCCAGCAGGCGACGAACGTGAACACGATCGCCGTGACGATGCCCGGCCACACGAGCGGCAGGTTGATCTTGAAGAGCACGGTGAAGCGTCCGGCGCCGTCGATCTGGGCGGCTTCGTCGACCTCCTTGGGGATGCCGGCGAAGAAGGAGTGCATGATCCACACCGCGAACGACAGGTTGAACGCGGCGTTGATGAAGATCATGGCGGCCCAGGTGTCGCCGAGCCCGAGGGTCGTGAACTGCCGGAACAGGCCCGAGGTGAGCACCGCGGGCTGCAGCATCTGGGTGATGATGACCAGGAACAGGAACACCATGCGGCCGGGGAACTTGAACCGGGCGGTGTAGTACGCGGCAGGCAGGGCGACCAGCAGCACGAGCAGCGTCGCGAACACGGCGATGATGATCGTCGAGATCAGGTTGTACGGCAGCGGCGTCTCGGGGGTGGACCACATGGTGATGTAGTTCTCCCAGTGCCACTCCGTCGGCAGATACGTGGGGTCGACGGAGCGGATCTGCGGCTTCGTCTTCACCGAGCCGAAGAACATGATCAGATACGGCAGCACGAAGATCGCGAGCACGAGGAACCCGGCCACGGTGCGGAGGATGACACGGGGCAGCGTGACCTGGTCTTCGGTGTAGCGGCGCTTGCGGCCGGGGATGCGCGGCGCGGGCGAGGAGCCGGCGGTGGTCACGAGGGCGGTCTCGGTCACGGTCATGATCAGACCTCCTTCATGGGCTTGACGATCTTCACGTACGCCGCGACGATCACGATGACGATGAGGAAGGCGACGACGGAGAGCGCGCTGGCGACATCCACCTTCTTCTGCAGTTCGATGTACTTGAAGATCAGCGTCATGATCGTGTCGGCGCCGTAGCCGGGGATCGAGCCGGTCATCACCTTCAGGATCGGCAGCGAGTTGAACACGTTGATGATGTTGATCAGGACGGCGACCGCCAGTGCGCTGCGCAGCTGCGGCAGGACGATCGACCAGTACGTGCGGGCGGGGCCGGCTCCGTCCATCTTCGCCGCCTCGATCGCATCGGCCGGGACGGACTGCAGGCCCGCGAGGATGGTGTAGGTCGTGAAGGGCAGTGACACGAAGATCGCGATCACGATCGACCAGGCGAACGCCGTCGCGGGGTTCTTCGTCCACCCGTATCCGACGGCATCGTCGGAGAGCCCGAGGTCGTAGAGGAACTTGTTGAAGATGCCGAAGTACGGCTCGAGGCTGTAGTAGAACACCATCGTCGTCATGACGACCGACGCGGCCCACGGGACGATGACGGCCATGCGCACGAGCTGGCGTCCGGGGAAGGCCTTGTTCAGGATCTGCGCGAGTCCGAGCGAGATGACGACCGTGAACAGCACGACCGACACGACCCAGACGATCGTGCGGAAGAAGATCGGCCAGAACTCGGCGAACGTGAAGACGGTGACGAAGTTGTCGAAGCCGACGGATCCCTTGTCGAGGCCGGACAGGGAGATGTCGCGCGTCGAGTTGAAGAACATCACCCCGGCGGGGAAGAAGACCACGCCGATGATGAGCAGCAGCGCGGGGGCGATCCAGGGCAGCGCCTGGAGCAGATCCTTTCCACCCGGCCTGCCGCGAAGGGCATCCGGGGTCTTCCGGGTGCGGGGGCGGCCGGTGGCCGCCCCCGCGAGGTTCGAGGACTCTGTCTTCTGGCTCATTCGGGTACCCGAACCTCTCCTGTCAGCGGGCTCAGCCCGCGTCGACCTGCGCCTGGATCTCGGTCAGCACGTCCTGTGCCGGCTTCGTCTGAAGCTGGCCGAACAGCGACTTGAACGCACCGTCGGCGGCGGACCACTTCGGGTTGGTCGACGGGTAGAACTGGGCGTCGGGCAGCACGTCGAGGAACGGCTTGAGAGCCTCCTCGCCGGAGAGCTGCTCGGCACCCGACTTGGTGACGGGGAGGAAGCCCTCGGCCTGCACCCACGGCACGTACACGTCGGCCGAGTAGTAGTAGTCGAAGAACTTGGTGATCGCTTCCTTCTTGTCATCGTCGTTCTGGAACGCCATCAGCTGGTCCATGACGCCGAGCGTGAACGGCGAGCCGTCCTTCGTCGGGATCGGGACGATGGAGTAGTCCAGGTCGGGGTTGCCCTCGGCGATCTGGCCGACCGTCGGCGGGAGGCCGACCTGCATGCCGATCTTGCCCTGGATGAAGATGTCCATCAGCGGCGAACGCTGCGTCGAGCCGGGGTCGGCCTGCGTCGCGCCGGCGTCGATCATCTTCTTGATCTGCTCGGCACCCACGAGGTTCTCCGGGGTGTCGATCGTGATCTCGGACGCATCGCCGAACGATCCGCCGCCGCCCCACAGCCACACGGCCGCCTCGGCCTGTGCCTCTTCGGACCCGAGCGGCATCCCGTAACCGGCGACGCCGCCGCCGAGCGCGGACACCTTGGTCGCGGCATCCAGCAGCGAGTCCCAGTCGGTCGGAGCCTCGACGCCGGCCTGGTCGAGCAGGGCGTTGTTGACGAACAGGGCACGGGCGGATGCGATCAGCGGCAGAGCGTACGCGGTGCCGTCGACCTCGGCGTTCTTCAGGAACGAGTCCTGGAAGTCGGAGTAGGTCTCCTCCGAGACGACGTCCTTCACGGGGTAGAGCAGCTCGTCGCCGACGAACCCGGCGAACGGACCGCCGTTGTAGATGTCCGGTGCCTCGCCGGCCTGGATCTTGGTGGAGACGACCTTCTCGAGGTTGTCCCACGACTGCACCTCGAGCTTGACCTTGATGTCGGGGTTGGCCTTCTCGAACCCGTCGATCACCGTCTCCCAGTTCGCCTTGGTGCCGTCGGAGTAGCTCGGGACGAGGAGGTCGAGAGTGGTCGAACCGTCTCCGCCTCCGCTGTCTCCGGACGATCCGCCGAACCCGCACGAAGCGAGCGAGAGCGTGGCGACGGCCGCAATGGCGGCGGCGCCGAACCGCAGTGACTTCTTCATGTGTATTGCATTCCTCACTGTGAGTGTCCGTCCCTGGCGGCGGGCCGCTTCGGGAGGGGGTGTGGTGCACAGTCGCAAGCACATCACGCGACAGTGCGTGGTGACCGCTTCGCCGGATGGCATCGCGATCGTTCAAGCCGGGGCTCGGGGTTCTCGGCGTCGATGGGATCGACGTCGAGGCGTTGGAACTTTTCCGATTATTTGTCAAGGGAACAAACAAATCAAGCAGAACCTGGAGTTGATGTTCCTTTGCGCCATACTATGATCGGATCAAGCCTTAAACAATCACAAGTACGCAACTTCTCGCCAGAAAGGCACCCCGATGACTGCATCACTGCCCGGCGCGCACATGCGCGAAGAGCTCCACTCCCAGCCGCAGACCTGGGCCACGGCCGCAGACCTGAAGGCCGAGCAGGGTCTGCTTCCCGCCACCGGTGCGCGCGTCGCGGTCGTCGGCTGCGGCACCTCGTGGTTCATGGCGCAGTCGTACGCCGCTCTCCGCGAGACCGCCGGGCAGGGCGAGACCGATGCGTTCGCCGCTTCGGAGGCCTTCATCGACCGCGGCTACGACGCGGTCGTCGCCCTCACCCGCTCCGGCACGACCACCGAGGTGCTCGAGCTCGTCGAGCGCATCAAGGGGCGCATCCCGACGATCGGCGTGATCGGCGACCCGACCTCCCCTCTCGTCTCCCTCGTCGACGAGGCGGTCCTGCTCCCGTTCGCGGACGAGCAGTCGGTGGTGCAGACGCGCTTCGCGACGACGGCGCTCGCGCTGTTCCGCGCCTCGCTCGGTGAAGACCTCACCGGAGCGATCGCCGACGCGACCGCTGTGCTGGCCGAGCCCGGCGACGACGAGCTGCGCGATGCGGAGCAGTACACGTTCCTCGGGCGGGGATGGACGATCGGTCTCGCGCATGAGGCCGCCCTCAAGCTGCGCGAGTCCTCGCAGTCGTGGACCGAGGCGTACCCGTCGATGGACTACCGACACGGCCCGATCGCGATCGCGGCGCCCGGACGCGTGACGTGGCAGTTCGGCACGGCCCCGGAGGGACTCTCCGCTCAGGTGGAGGCCACCGGCGCCCGGTTCGAGCAGCGTGCGATCGACCCGCTCGCCGACCTCGTGCGCCTGCACCGCACCGCCCTCGACCGCGCCGTCGCGCGGGGGCTCGACCCCGATCAGCCCCGCAACCTCACGCGATCCGTCATCCTGGATGCATGACCCACGCCGCCGGAGCCGACCATGACCCGAGCTGACGGGGCCGCCGCCGTGCCCGACGTCGTGCGCGACGCCACCGGCGAGACGCTCGCGGCCGTGCGGACGCTCGGCGCGGGGGCGCCGGTGCTGGCGTTCGACGTCGGCGGTACCGACATCAAGTCGGCGCTGTTCGATGCGAATGGCTCCGCCCTCGGACTCCGTCGTACGCCCACGCCGATCGCGGACGGCGACCGCACACAGGTGCTGCTCGAACGTCTCGAGGTTCTCGCGGACGAGCTCCGTGCCGCATATCCCGACGTGGTGCCCCAGGCGGTGGGGCTCGTCGTTCCGGGAATCGTCGATGCGGAAGCGGGGCTCGGGGTGTTCGCGAGCAATCTCGGCTGGCACGACTCCCCCTTGCGTGACCTCGCTGCCGAACGCCTCGGTCTGCCGGTGGGGTTCGACCATGACGTCCGCGCGGCGAGCTGGGCGGAGCGTCGCCTCGGCGGTGCCCGCGACTACGCCGACGCGGTCGTGCTCGTGATCGGCACGGGGATCGCCGGGGCGCTGCTGATCGGCGGGATCCCCCACACGGCCGGCGGGTACGCGGGGGAGATCGGTCACTCGCCGATCGCCGACGGCCCGATCTGCGCCTGCGGAGCGCGGGGATGTCTGGAAGCCGTCGCCTCCGCCGGGGCGATCGCCCGACGCTACCGTGAGGCGACCGGCGTCACCCCCGACGGCGCGAAGGATGTGATCGCCCGAGCCGCGGCCGGAGACGAGGTCGCCGCGGAGATCTGGGATTCCGCCCTCGATGCGCTGACGATGTCGCTCGCACAGCTCACCGCCGTGGTCGCTCCCGAGGCCGTGGTCATCGGCGGCGGTCTCTCGCGCGCCGGCGGAGCCCTCTTCGACGAGCTGCGCACACGCCTGGCTGCACGCCTCAGCTTCCACCGCCTTCCCGTCCTCGTGCCTGCCGAGCTCTCCGGGAACGCCGGTCTGCTCGGCGCCGGCCTGCGTGCCAGGGAGCTCACGTGATCCTGACCGTCACCCCGAACCCCGCGCTCGACCTCACCTGGCGGGTCGACCGCCTCATCGAAGGCGGCACGCACCGTGCAGACGCGGGTGCGGCCCGAGCGGGAGGCAAGGGGCTCAACGTCGCACGCGTGGCCCACGCCGAGGGGGCGGACGTCCTCGCGATCACCACGACGGGCGGACGGGTCGGTCAGGAGTTCGCGGCCGAACTCGGTGCCAGCGGCGTTCCGCACGCCCTGGTGCCCGTCGTCGCAGAGACCCGACGCAGCATCGCCGTGGTCGACGAGTCGCTCGGCGACACCACGATCGTCAACGAGCGCGGCAGCAATCCGACCGACCCCGAGTGGGCCGCCCTGCTCGCCGAAGTCGTCGAGCGGCTCCCCGGAACACGGGTGCTGGTCGTCTCCGGGAGTGTGCCACCCGGCGCCCCGGATTCCCTGCTCCCCATGCTCATCGCGGTGGGGAGGGACGCCGGTGTGCCGGTCATCGTCGACACGTCCGGTCCCGCGCTCCTCCGGGCGGCGGACGCCGGTGCCACCGTGCTCAAGCCCAACGCGGCAGAACTCGTCGAGGCCACCGGCATCACGGATCCGGTGGCGGGTGCGCGGTCGCTGATCGCCCGCGGCACCGAGCTCGTGCTGCTCTCGCTCGGCGCGGAGGGGATGCTCGCCGTCACGGCATCCGCGCTCGTGCACGCGCGCCTCGACGAACCCCTCGCCGGCAACCCGACCGGGGCCGGTGACGCGGGTGTCGCCGCCTGCGCCGTGCTGTACGCCGAAGGCGTGCGCGATCCCGAGCAGATCCTGCGCCGGGCGACCGCGTGGTCCGCGGCCGCGGTGCTGACACCCCTCGCCGGGGACATCTCGCCCCGCTGGACCGAGCTCGAACAGCAGCTCCTCCTCTCGTATCCCGACCCCGCTTCGTTCCGGAAGGACCCTTCGTGACCCTCGTCTCCGCTCGCGACCTCGTCTCTGCGGCAGCTGCCGCCGGGACCGGCATCGGCGCCTTCAACGTGATCCACCTCGAGACGGCCGAGGGGTTGGTGCGCGCCGCCGCGCTCGCTCAGCTGCCCGTCATCCTTCAGATCTCGCAGAACTGCGCCGACTACCACGGCGGGCTCGAGCCCATCGCACTGGCCACGCTCGCCGTGGCCCGGCGCGCCGAGACCCCCGTGGCGGTGCACCTCGACCATGCCGAGCGGCCGGAACTGGTCGACGAAGCCATCGCGCTCGGCTTCGGGTCGGTCATGTTCGACGGCGGTGCGCTGCCCTACGACGACAACGTGGCGCTCACCGCCGCCGTCGCCGCTCGTGCTCATGCGGCCGGTGTGTACGTCGAAGGCGAGCTCGGCGAGGTGGGCGGCAAGGACGGTGCCCATGCGCCGGGAGTGCGCACGGACCCCGACGAGGCGCGGGCCTTCGTCGCCGCGACCGGGGTGGATGCGCTCGCGGTGGCGGTCGGATCCTCGCACGCGATGACCGATCGCACGGCCTCGCTGGACCTCGAACTGATCGGTCGCCTGCATGAGGCGCTGTCCGTTCCCCTGGTCCTGCACGGATCGTCCGGAGTCGCGGATGCCGTGATCGCCGAAGCCGTGCGTGCGGGGATGACCAAGATCAACGTCTCGACGCACCTGAACGGGTTCTTCACCCGCGCGGTGCGCGAGAAGCTCGGGACGGATGAGCGGCTGGTCGACTCGCGCAAGTACCTCGCCCCCGCCCGCGACGCACTCGCCGAGGAGGCTGCGCGGATGCTCCGGCTGTTCGCGCTGCAACCCGTCGGCGCGGTGTCCTGATGAAACGCGCTGCCCGGCTGAACGCGATCCTCGATCTCCTCGCCGCGAGCGGAGAGGTCACGGTCGACGAGCTCGTGGAACGGTTCGGCGCGTCGTCGGCCACGACCCGGCGCGACCTCGACACGCTCGCCGAGCAGCGTCTGCTCACTCGTACGCACGGTGGTGCCGTGGCGCAGACCGTCGCCTACGAGCTGCCCATCCGGTACAAGAGCCATCTGCGCACGCACGAGAAGGCCAGCATCGCGCAGGTCGCGGCCGGTCTCGTCGCGCCCGGCATGGTGGTCGGGCTCTCGGGCGGCACGACCACGACGGCCATCGCCGCCGCGCTCGCCGCCCGCGACGACCTGTCGGGGAACGGCGGCATCACGGTCGTGACGAACGCCGTGAACATCGCCGCCCAGCTCGCCACGCGGCCCGACATCAAGGTGGTCGTGACCGGCGGGGTCATCCATTCGCGCAGCTACGAACTCGTCGGGCCGTTCGTCGAGCAGCTCCTCCGCGGGGTGCGCCTCGACATCGCGTTCATCGGCGTGAACGGGATGGACGCGGTCGCCGGTGCGACCACGCAGGACGAGCGCGAGGCCGCGGTGAACCGGATGATGGCCGAGCGTGCCCGCCGCGCGGTCGTGGTGACCGACGCCAGCAAGCTCGGCGTGGAGGCCTTCTCGAGCGTCGGCGGCGTCGACCTCTTCCCGACCGTCATCACGGATGCGGGGGCCGATGCCGAAGCGCTCGCCGGCCTGCGTGCCGCCGGGTACGCGGTGCTGGTCGCCTGAACCCCGGACACCCTGAGGGCCTCGACGTCCCCAGATCGTCGAGGCCCCTTGAGGGTGTCGCGGCGGTGTGCCGCGTCATCCTCGAGCAGATGGTGTCCGTGTCGTGTTTCACGCTCCCCAGCGCGCATGATTCCCCAGATCCGACTGCGCCTCCCTCGCGCCTCTCCCTTCGAGGCCCTTCGCATGGCACCTTCCGAAGAACAGGAGCATGCGGCGTCCGTTCTGATACACCGATTGGAGAAAAAGGTCAGAATCCATCGCCGTGGCACTGGAACGGCGCGGTGTGGCCGGTGTCGAGGGCGGCCCGCGTGAGCGCATCGGCGGGAGCCGCGCCGGCGGAGAGCCCGGTGTGCACGGCGCTCAGCAGTTCTGCGGCGACGTCATCCGGGACCGCCACGGGCGCGGCGATGACGCAGTCGGCACCCGCGTGCAGCCAGACGCGGGTCATGCCCAACGCCTCCTCGCCCCAGCGCACCGAGGAGCGGCCGAGTTCGCACGCCGACAGGATCACCGTCGCGGGGACGCGCGGGATCAGGTCGACGTCGTAGCCGAAGAGGGTGCCGTCGACGAGCTCGAAGCCCGAGAACAGGGGGTTGTCCACCGCGTGCCGGCCGTGCGCCGCGATGTGCAGCACGTCGGTGCGCGCCGCGAGTTCGGTCACAGCCGCGACGGTCGCCTCCGCTCCTTCCAGGATGTCCGGCGTCCGGTCTGCGCCGCGCCAGGCTGCCGCTGCCCGCGACACCTCATCTCCTGCCCGAGCGACCCGAGGCCCGGCGGCGAAACCGATCGACCGCGGAGGAGCATCTCCACGTGCGGGTCCGCCCAGCAGGCGGGACACCGATGTGGCGAGCGTGAACGGTACGCCGATCATGCCGGGCAGCATCGCCCACGGCACCCCGGCGAGGGCGCCCGGAACGGTGATCGCCAGCCGATCCGCGGGAGGCGCCGCCCGAAGAAGAGGAGTGAGCACCTCCGCATCGAGGAGTGCCAGGCGGGAGGCGAGCGCCCGCTCCGTCACCGCCCCCATCAGCCCGCCACGAGTGAGCGCGGCCATGTCGAGGTCGGCGCGGAGACCGTCGAGTGCCGCCTCCACACGCGCCCAGGACAGGTCGACGACCGTGGCTCCCGAAGACGCCACGACGATGCCGTGCAGGGTGGAACCCGTGAACACGTAGGAGAGCACCGTGGTGCCGGGGGCGAGTCGCGCTGTCGCCTCCGTGAGGTCGAGTCGTTCGCGGGTGCCGCCGGACCCGGTCATGGTCCACTGGCGTTCTCGCACCCGGTCGCGCAGGGCCCGCACCCTGGCATCCCTGGTCCAGTCGGCGCCGGTGAGCTCGGCGCGCAGCATCCGCAGTTCCGCCAGATCGACGGCGAGGGATTCGTCATGCGGAGGCCGGACCGGTGCGACCTGCTGACTGAGGTGTCGTGCGCGTTCCGACCACTCGAACAGAGTCTCCGGTTCTTTCAGTCTCGCCGCGGCGGAGAGCCCCGCGAACATCAGGTCGCTGCCATGCATGGCCACCGACGCCTGCAGGTCGAGCGCACCGAAAGACTGCTGCCAGGTGGTGAGGAGGTCGAGTCCGGCCGCGGCAGCACGCAGCGCCTCCCGGTCGCGTCCGGCCGAGGTGGCGCGCGCAGCCCGCACTTCCTGGGCGCGCAGGCGGAGCGGGGTCGGAGCGTTCTCGTCGAGCCGGGGCAGGCGCCCGCGGCCGTCTCGGCGGGCACTCAGCCGCAGACCGGTCGCCTCGGTGCGGAATCCTGCACGGTCGAGAGCCTTCGCGACGCGGTCGAACTCGTCCGCGTCGATCGCGCGATGCGGGTGGGCGCGCTGCCTTGCTTCCAGCCGCACGGCGTCGGCGCGGGCCGCCCATCCGTGGTTCGCGAGCGCGGTGAAGCGCCGCGCCGCGGTCCG
>NZ_JRKC01000024.1:0-21233 GCF_000800925.1 Microbacterium sp. ZOR0019
CATCCGCAGCGCCCGCCGCCCGCTGCGCCGTCACCGAAGCACCGGCCACGGCCGCCAAGCCGAGGGACAGCGCGGCCGCCACGGCGAGGACACCCGCAGCGAGCGCCGTGCCCGCCATCAGAGTCCTCCGTCGAGCGCGCAGCTCGACGCCCGCAGGGGCACCCGCACCGACACACCCCACGAGACCTCCACCGACGAGGTGACGCAGACGAGCTCACCGCGGCGCGACGCGGATACCCCGGCTCCGGGGACCGCCGCACGCACAACCCCCTCCGCGGCGCCGCGTCCTTCTCCCCGACCGAGCAGGCGAGCGGCATCGGCCGACGCATCCTGCAGCGCGACCTGACGCGACGCCGCTCCGATCGCACCCGCGCCCAGCAGCAGCGCCAGCACCACAGCGGGCACGGCGAGCGCGAGCTCTGCCGCGACCGATCCCCGCTCTCCCCCGATGGCGATGAGCGATGTCGTCCGTCGTCGCCGCCGGGCCATGATCCGCAGCCTCCTCACGACACGGTCAGGGCGCGCCGCACGAGATCCGTCAGGATGCCGCGGACTTCATCTGATCGCATGATCACGACGAGGAGACCGGCGAACGCGACAGCCGCCATGGTCGTGATC
Source organism: Microbacterium sp. ZOR0019 (assembly GCF_000800925.1). NCBI lineage: Bacteria > Bacillati > Actinomycetota > Actinomycetes > Micrococcales > Microbacteriaceae > Microbacterium > Microbacterium sp. ZOR0019. The sequence goes on from NZ_JRKC01000024.1 coordinate 619, forward strand.
GCGTACTCCGCTGTGGCCGCACCGGTGTCGTCGCCGAACAGCATCGCCGCCCTGCGCCGGTCGAGTCGGGGAATGGTCGTCATGATGTTCCTTCTTTCTCTGAGATGTTTCGCATGGAAGACGGATCGCCACGCGGGCGATCACAACGGCAAGGGTGTCGATGACAGGACGCTCAGGAGCATCGGGGCCACACCGAGCAGGAGGAACGCCGGCAGAGTGCACACTCCGAGAGGGATCAGGAGTCGTGTCGAGAGCTTCGCCGCGCGGAGACGGCCTCCGACCCGAGCGGCATGGCGGTCCTGCGCCGCGGACGCACGGAGCAGTTCCACCGCGGGCACCCCCGCCGCTCGGGACAGATCGAGCACGGCGCGGATCCGCTCGTCACTCCCTCCGGAGGCAGAGCTGTCGTCCACGAGTGCAAGCGCTCGGTCGATGGACGCTCCTCCGGCGAGCGCGACGGCCACGAGTTCCGCGCGCATCCCTGGCGTGCCCGGCGCTGGCTTCGCCCGCCGCAGAAGTCCCTTCGTCCACTGTCGCGCCGCCAGCACCAGGAGCAGGCCCACGACCACGCAGCCGGCGCCGAGGGGGGTGCCGACGATGACGCCGAGGGTGTCGAAGCCGAGCGCGAATCCGAGAAGGAGCCCCGCGAGCGGCATCCAGAGCAGCAGACGGGCTGTTCCCGCGGGTTCCGCCAGGGCGATGCGGACGTCGTCGGCTGCCGAGGCGGCATCGCGCAGCGACTCCGCGATGATCCGGAGTACTTCCGCGAGCGGTGCGCCGACGGTCGTCGCGATCTCCCACGCGGCTGCGAGATCGGTCCACGCCCCCCGCTCGGCTTCGATCGCCGAGAGGAGAGGGACGCCCTCGTCGACCCGCCCGACCACGGCCACCGCATGCGGATCGCCGGTGCCTGCGAGATGTCGCCACGCAGTGAGAGGAACCGCGCCCGCCTGCAACAGCACCGCCAGCGTCTGCACCGATGTCGCGGCTTCCGCGGCGCCTGCCGACTCATTGCGGTGCGCCTGCCTGAGTCGGATCACCACGGTGACACCTCCTCGATATCCAGGCGATCGGCCACGAGCACGAGGCGACCGGCCTGGCGGATCCGACGGACACCATCCGGGGTTCGATCGAGATGGAGAACCACGGAGAACGCGCTCACCGCCTGCCGTGCGAGCGCAGTGGCATCCATCCCCGCGAGCGCACCGAGCGCCTCGAGTCGGGCGGGCACGTCGCGCAGACCGCTGGCGTGCATCGTGCCCGCTCCCCCGTCGTGCCCGGTGTTGAGCGCGCTGAGCAACTCACGCACCTCCTCCCCTCGACACTCCCCGACCACCAGCCGATCGGGCCGCATACGCAGGGACTCCCGGACCAGGCGAGCAAGGGTGATCCCGCCCGCCCCCTCCAGGTTCGCCTGACGGGCTTCGAGCGAGACGTGGTGCGGGTGCCGGGGACGCAACTCCGCCACGTCCTCGATCGTGACGATGCGCTCGGTCGGCGGGACCTCGGAGAGCAGCGCGGACAGCAAGGTGGTCTTGCCTGTTCCGGTGCCCCCGGTGATGAGGATGTTCGCCCGGTCGGCGACGAGCCCGAGCAACCAGGGCTGCTGGCGCGCGTCGAAGGCGCCGAGGGCGGCGAGCGCCGCGAGGTCCGCCGCGCGCACCCTCGGGATGCGGATCGAGAGCGCGGTTCCTGTCGTCGAGACCGGCGCGAGCACGGCATGCACGCGGATGCCGGAAGCGAGACGGACGTCCACGCACGGCGCTTGATCATCGAGGTGTCGTCCGCCGAGACCGACGAGCGCGACCGCCAGATCCCTGACCTCTCGCTCGGAGGCCCGCCACTGCGTCGCCGGTTCCGCGCCGCTGCCGCGGTCGACGAACAGCCCGGCCGTGCCGTTCACGAAGACATCGGTCACGGTGTCGTCGATGTGGGCGAGAAGGGGACCGAACGCGGGATCGAGGTGCAAAGGGTCGAGGAGGGAGTCCGTCCGGGCGGAGGCCGCTCCCCGGGGCTGGATGACGAACGAATCGGGCATACCGCGACGCTAGGCGGCGCCCCCGGCACGAGAACGTGGTCGAGTACGGGCGGAGCGAGGCCTGTGCAGAAGTGCCATCCGGCAACGCCCGTGCAGGAGTCGATCGGGCATCGCGGGAGCCCTCGCGCGGGAGCGCTCCCAAACGAAATGGGCGACACCTCACGGGGGGAATGAGATGCCGCCCACGGTGGGCCACGATCGGGGGAATCGGGCGCACCAAGGCCGGAATGAGATTTCGGCTGTCGTCGAGTGTACGCAAGGCAACCGTCCTCACAAAACCGAAACCACTACCGACTTTCGGCAGTATGCGAGGGGAGTCCGCGGGGATAGATTCACCCTGACCTGGTCGTCCACCCCACGACCATGCTCGAACGACCGAATGCCGCAAAGGAGCGCCTGCCGATGAGCAGCCAGATCGACCACCTTCTCGATGAGACCCGGCGATTCCCGCCGTCGGAGGAATTCATCGCCCAGACCATCTCCTCGCCGGAGCTGTACGAGCGCGCCGCGGCTGATCGCGAGGCCTTCTGGGGGGAGCAGTCCCGCGAACTCGTGCACTGGCACAAGCCGTTCACGCAGGTGCTCGATTGGACGAATCCGCCGTTCGCGAAGTGGTTCGACGACGGCGAGCTGAATGTGGCGTACAACTGCCTCGACCGTCACGTCGAGGCCGGCAACGGCGACCGTGTCGCGCTGCACTGGGAGGGCGAGCCCGGAGACTCCCGCCGCATCACCTACGCCGAGCTGACCGACGAGGTCAAGCGTGTCGCCAACGTGCTCGAAGGGCTGGGAGTGGGGCAGGGCGACCGCGTCGCGATCTACCTGCCCATGATCCCCGAGGCGATCGCCTCGATGCTCGCGGTCGCGCGTCTCGGCGCCATCCACTCGGTCGTCTTCGGCGGATTCAGCGCCGACAGCCTGCGCTCACGCATCGACGACGCCGGAGCGAAGCTGGTGATCACGGCGGACGGCGGATACCGCAAGGGCCGTGTCTCGCCGCTCAAGCCCGCGGTCGACCAGGCACTGGCCGATCGGGGCGACGGTGAGCAGCAGACCGTCGAGCACGTGCTGGTCGTCAAGCGCGGCGAGAACGACGTCGACTGGATCGAGGGCCGCGATGTCTGGTGGCACGACGTCGTCCCCGCAGCGTCGTCCGAGCACACCGCATCGGCGTTCCCGGCGGAGAACCCCCTCTTCATCCTGTACACCTCGGGCACCACCGGAAAGCCGAAGGGCATCCTGCACACCTCCGGCGGCTACCTCACCCAGGCGGCGTACTCGCACAAGTACGTCTTCGACCTGCACCCCGAGACCGATGTCTTCTGGTGCACGGCCGACATCGGCTGGATCACCGGGCACAGCTACGTGGCCTACGGCCCGCTCGCGAACGGTGCGACCCAGGTGCTCTACGAAGGCACGCCGGACACCCCGCACCCCGGCCGCTGGTGGGAGATCATCGAGAAGTACAAGGTCTCCATCTTCTACACCGCGCCGACCGCGATCCGCTCCTTCATGAAGATCGGCCGCAGCGTCCCGCAGAAGTTCGACCTGTCGTCGCTGCGCCTGCTCGGCTCGGTCGGCGAACCCATCAACCCCGAGGCGTGGATGTGGTACCGCGACGTCATCGGCGCAGGCAAGACCCCGATCGTCGACACCTGGTGGCAGACCGAGACCGGAGCGATCATGGTCTCCGCCCTCCCCGGCGTCACCGAGACCAAGCCCGGGTCCGCCCAGGTGCCGCTGCCCGGGATCTCGATCGATGTGGTCGACGAGAGCGGTGTCGAAGTCGGCAACGGCAACGGCGGCCTGCTCGTCATCACGGAGCCCTGGCCGAGCATGCTGCGCGGAATCTGGGGCGACCCGGAGCGCTACCGCGAAACCTACTGGGAGAAGTTCGAGGACCAGGGCTACTACTTCGCCGGAGACGGGGCCCGCCTCGACGAGGACGGCGACCTGTGGCTGCTGGGGCGCGTCGACGACGTCATGAACGTGTCGGGCCACCGCCTGTCCACCGCCGAGATCGAATCGTCGCTGGTCGCGCACGAAGCCACCGCCGAGGCCGCCGTGGTCGGGGCATCGGATGAGACCACCGGGCAGGCCGTCGTGGCGTTCGTCATCATCAAGGAGAGCTACCTCGCGGCGCATGAGCCCGCCGGACTCGCCCAGCTGCTGCGGCTGTGGGTCGGCGAGCAGATCGGCGCCATCGCGCGTCCGCGTGACGTCTACATCGTCGGCGAACTCCCCAAGACGCGATCCGGCAAGATCATGCGCCGTCTGCTGCGCGATGTGGCCGAAGGCCGCGAGGTCGGTGACACGACGACCCTCGCCGACACCGCAGTGATGAGCATCATCTCGGCCCAGGTGAAGTAAGCCCCCCTGAAAGATCGAAAACGCGCCTCCCGGGCTTCCGGGAGGCGCGTTTTCGATCCCGCACGCAGCGGGGTGGTGGCGGGTCAGGCGAGGCGGAAGGCCACCTCGACCTCGACCGGGCTGCCGAGGGGAAGCTCCGCGACGCCGACGGCCGCGCGGGCGTGGCGCCCGGCATCCCCGAAGATCTCGCCGAGCACATCGCTGGCACCGTTGATGACTCCGGGCTGCCCGGTGAACCCCTCGGCGGAGGCGACGAAACCGCCCACACGCAGCACACCCACGATGCGGTCGAGGCCACCCGCGGCGTCCGCTGCCGCTGCAAGGGCGTTCAGCGCACAGGTCCGCGCGTAGGTCTTCGCATCATCGGCAGAGACCTCCGCACCGACCTTGCCCACGGCGGGGAGCGCCCCTTCGACGAACGGGAGCTGCCCCGAGGTGTACACGAGGCCGCCGTGCACGACGGCGGGCACATAGGCGGCCACCGGTGCGGCGACCGCGGGCAGCTCGATGCCGAGCTCGGCCAGGCGGGAAGCGACGGTCATGCCTGCTCCCCCTCGAACTGACGAGCGGCCTGTTCCGCCGCAGCGAGGCCGGCGTTCGCGGAAGCCTCCGCCGTGACAGGGCGCTTGAGGTAGGCGACGAGCCCACCCTCCGGTCCCTGCACGACCTGGACGAGCTCCCAGCCCTGCTTCCCCCAGTTGTTGAGGATCGCGGCGGTGTTGTGGATCAGCAGCGGCGTGGTGAGGTACTCCCACGTGGTCATGGCACTCCTGTCGATCGGGGCGCGACGCGGTCATTCCGCGTCGGGCTCGTCAAAGGTGGTATTCAGGGAACTCCCCTACGATCAAGCGTATGCCCCAAAAGAATCGCACGGTGAGAGGCGTGCTCGGCGGACTCGTCGGGCTCGTCGGGCTGAGTGCCGTCGCCGGACTCCTGGTCGCAGCGAGCGTCACGCCCGTCCTCACGATGACCGGCCTCGCCGGCACCCAGGCCCTCACGCTCTTCGACCAGCTGCCCGAGAACCTCAACCCGGGTACGCCGATGGAGCAGTCCACGATCTACGCCACGACGCCCGACGGAAAGAACGTCGCCCTCGCGTCGTTCTACGAGCAGAATCGTGTGCCCGTGACCTACGAGCAGGTCTCCCCGGTGCTCTACGACGCGATCCTGTCCAGTGAGGACAAGAGCTTCTACAGCCACGGCGGCGTCAACGTCGGCGCGACGGTGAAGGCGCTGATCGACAACGTCCGCGGCACCTCCAGCCGCGGTGCATCGACCATCAGCCAGCAGTACGTGAAGAACGTGCTGATCCAGGAGTGCGAGCAGAAGGTCGACACGACCTCGGAGACGCACAACGAGGATCTGCAGCAGTGCTGGAAGGACGCGACCAACGCGACGGGCGCCGACGGCATCGAGCGCAAGCTGCAGGAGATGCGCTACGCGATCCAGATCGAGAAGGACTTCTCGAAGAACGACATCCTCCTCGGCTACCTGAACATCGCGAACTTCGGCGGAACGGTCTACGGCATCGAGGCCGCGGCCAACTACTACTTCAACACGACCTCGGCGAAGCTCACGGTCGCGCAGGCGGCGACGCTGGCGGGCATCGTGCAGAACCCCAACACGTACCGCATCGACAAGCCCGAGGGCACCGTCACGAATTCGAAGGGTGAGGCGCTCAACACCGCCGAGAGCGGCTACGCCCTCACGAAGGATCGGCGTCACTACGTGCTCGGCCGCATGCTCGCGGACGGCAAGATCACCCAAGCGCAGTACGACGAGGCCGACGCCTCCGAGATCACTCCCTCGCTCAACCCGCCCACGCAGGGTTGTGCCTCCGCGGGCGCCAACGCCTACTTCTGCCAGTACGTGAAGTCGATCGTGCTGAACGACGAGGCATTCGGCAAGGAGCCGCAGGACCGGGCCGACCTGCTCCGTCGCGGGGGCCTCAAGATCTACACCTCGCTGGACTACCGCATCCAGGACCCCGCCGCGCAGGCGATGAAGGACATCGTGCCGGCCAACTACGACAACGATTACTTCGGTGCTGCCGGAGTATCGATCGAGGTGGGCACCGGACGCATCCTGTCGATCACGCAGAACACGCAGTTCGATGAGACGAGCACGGATGACCTGGCGAAGAGCTCGCTGGTCTTCGCCGGGGATATGAAGAACGGCAACTCGGGCGGGTTCCAGGTCGGATCGGTCTACAAGCTCTTCACCCTGATCGACTGGCTCGAGAAGGGCCACTCCGTCAACGAGGTCCTCAACGGCCGGGTGCAGACGAACATGAAGTTCACGACGGCGTCCTGCGGCGGGGGAACCCTCATCGCCGACACCAAAGAGATCGGCAACTTCGGCGGCGGCGGCGGCTACACCGCCAGCGTCATGGACTTCACCCGGCAGTCCCTGAACAGCGGATACTTCGCGATGGCCTCGAAGCTGGACATCTGCGAGATCAACCAGGTCGCCGACCGCATGGGCGTCACGCTCGCCAACGGTACAAAGGTCACTAAGGAGAACGTCGTGTACGACGTGCTCGGCCCGAAGAACATCTCCCCGATCGCGATGGCCAACGCCTACGCCACGGTCGCCAGCGGCGGAAAGTACTGCACGCCGCGCGCGATCGACCGCGTGGTCGGCCCCGACGGCAAGGACCGCGAGCTCCCGAAGTCGTCCTGCACCGACGGCGTCATCTCGAAGGAGGTCGCGGCGACCGCCGCCTACGCGCTTCAGGGTGTGATGTCCGGCGGCGGCACCGGTGCCCGCGCCAACCCGTTCGACGGCACGCCGCTCATCGGCAAGACCGGGACCCACGACCGCTGGTCGACCATGATGATCGAGTCCAGCACCAAGGTCACGACCGCGGTGTGGGCCGGGCGCTGGAAGGGCCAGTCCGACATCTACCAGAAGTGGGCCGGGAACTACCAGCTCAACAACATGCGGTACCCGCTGGCGTTGGCTGCGCAGGCTGCGGCCAACGGTGCCTATGGCGGAGACGCCTTCCCCCGCCCCGACAACAACCTGACCCGTCGGGTGCTCACCGAGGTGCCGAATGTCGTCGGGATGACGATGGACGAAGCGCGGTCGACGCTGGAGAGCCGGGGCTTCTCGGTCACCGACGGGCCGGCTGTCGACAGTGACCAGCCGACGAACATCGTCGTCGCCCAGGATCCCTCCGGGCAGGCCGCAGGAGGCGCGACCGTGACGATCTCCCCCAGCAACGGGCAGGGGACCACGGTTCCGGGGAACCTGGCCGGGATGTCCCGTGCGGACGCGGCGGCCGCGCTGGGTGCCGCCGGCTTCACGTCGATCGACTTCGACAACTCGTGCAACCCGCCGAACGCTGTCGTGAGCTCCACGGATCCGGCACCCGGCACCGCCACGAGCAAGTCCACCGCCGTGCGAGTGACGTGCGAGTAGCCTCGCGCCGCACGGCCCACCCGGCCCTCATCGCGCTCAGCGCGGTGGGGGCCGTCGGTGCTGCTGCCGCCGTCTGGGGCATCGGCATCGAGCGCTACCTGTTCACGGTGCGCGAGGTCACCGCCCCCGCCCTCCCCGCCGGTTCAGCTCCGATCCGCATCCTGCACCTCTCGGATGCGCACATGGCGCCGTGGCAGCATCGGAAGCAGGATTGGCTGGCATCGCTCGCGGAGTTGAAGCCCGATCTGATCGTCAACACCGGCGACAACCTCGGCCACCTCGACGGCCTCGCCGGCATCCGCCGGGCGTTCGATCCGCTCGCCGGTATCCCCGGCGTCTTCGTGCACGGGTCGAACGACGTCACCGCTCCCTCCCCGCGCAACCCGCTGCGTTACTTCCTCGGTCCGTCGAAGAAGCATCATGAGCCGACGCCGCTGGACACTGCGGCGATGGACCGGTACTTCACCGACGAGCTGGGGTGGACCGACCTCAACAACTCCGCAGCGCGCCTCACGGTCGCCGGCACGGTGGTCGACGCCTTCGGCGTGAATGACGCGCACCGGGACTGGGACCGCCTCGATGTGCTCCCCGACGCGATCGGTGCCCTCGGTCCGCGCGACGCATCGACACCGTTGCTGGGCGTCACCCACGCCCCCTACCAGCGCGTGCTCAATGGATTCACCGCCCTCGGCGCCGATGCGATCCTCGGCGGCCACACACACGGCGGTCAGGTCTGCCTGCCCGGATACGGTGCACTCGTCGCGAACTGCGATATCCCGCTCAAACAGGCCAAGGGCCTCAGCACCTGGTCGCACGGCGGGCGCACGGTCCCGCTCAACGTCAGCGCGGGGTGCGGTCACTCGATCTACGCCCCGGTCCGCTTCGCGTGCCGCCCCGAGGCGACGCTGCTCACCCTCACGGCCCGGAACTGATCCCGGTCTCGATTCGGCGCACGGAGCATTTCCCTGTAGACTCGGAGGGTTGCAAACGGGGTGTGGCGCAGCTTGGTAGCGCGCTTCGTTCGGGACGAAGAGGTCGCAGGTTCAAATCCTGTCACCCCGACCAGTGACACCGGAAGGCCGCCCTCAGGGGCGGCCTTCTCTGTATCGGCTTCGCGCACGAAGGGAACGCATGGGGTCTCTGCTCCCGCCGCCGCGCCGGTTCACCCGCGCCTGGGCTCTCGCCCTCGGCATCCCGTTCCTCCTCGTCCTCGCGGCACTCACGCTGACGCCCTCACGCGTCGAACACACGATGCCCAATCTGCTCGACGTGATCCTCGGCATGGCCCATCGCCTCGGCTGGGCGTCGCTCGACTTCACCCGCCTCGAGATCCTGGCGAACATCATCGTCTTCATCCCGGTCGGCATCCTCGCCTTCGTGCTGCTCCCCCGCCGTGTCTGGCCTCTCGCACAGCTGGTCGGACCGGCGCTCTCCCTGGCGATCGAGACAGTTCAGCGCCTCGCACTCCCCCATCGTGCAGCGACCCTCACCGATGTCCTGGCGAACTCCACGGGCGCCGTGTTCGGCGTGGCCCTCGCTGTCATGTGCACCCTGCTGTTCGCGCCGCGAGCCTCCCCGCGCCCACCTTCTAGGCTGGAGACACCATGACCACACCTGTCCTCGTCGCCTTCGATCTCGACGACACGCTCGCGCCGTCCAAGGGAGTGATCGACCCGCGCATCGCCGAACAGCTGCGGGCCCTGCTGCGCACCGTCGACGTCGCGATCATCTCGGGCGGCAACGAGGCGCAGTTCCGCTCGCAGGTCGTCGCCCGCCTCGGTGACACGGACCCTGCTGCGCTCGCACGACTCCATCTGCTACCCACCTGCGGCACGCGGTATCTGCGCCACGACGGGGCGGACTTCGTGCCCGTCTACGCGCACGACCTCAGCGATGACGAGAAGCAGGCGGCCCTGACCGCTCTGCGCGAAGAGGCCGAGCGTCTCGGGCTCTGGGAGGCGGACCCCTGGGGCGAGATCCTCGAGGACCGCGGATCTCAGATCACCTTCTCCGCGCTGGGCCAGCGCGCCCCGCGCGAAGCCAAGCACGACTGGGATCCGACCGGGGCGAAGCGCGCGGCTCTGCGGGATGCGGTCGCCGCGCGCCTCCCCGGCCTTGAGGTGCGCTCCGGCGGGTCGACCTCGATCGACATCACCCGCGCCGGCATCGACAAGGCCTTCGGGATGACGCAGCTCGCCGCTCACACCGGGATCCCGCTCACGGACATGCTGTTCTACGGCGACCGGCTCGACGAGGGCGGGAACGACTACCCGGTGCTGGCCATCGGCGTGCCGTCGGTCGCCGTCGACGGCTGGGAAGACACCGCCGACAAGCTCGACGAGCTCCTGCGCTCGCTCTGAGCCGCCGCGGTGTCGCACGGCACGACGTCACCGCGTGGCCCTAGCATGGCGACATGGACGCCTTGCTGATCGTGATCATCGTCGCCGCGGCCACCAGCGCGGCCTGCTGGATCCTGTCCCTGGCTACCCGCGACACCTCGTGGGTCGACCGTGCCTGGTCGATCGTGCCCGTGGCCTACGTGTGGATCTTCGTCGCCGGTGCCTTCGCACAGGGCGACGGATCGGCGCGCGTCGTGCTGATGGGGGTGCTCGTGACCGCCTGGGGAGCCCGCCTGACCTTCAACTTCGCGCGCAAGGGCGGCTACACGGGCATGGAGGACTACCGCTGGGCGATTCTTCGCGCACGCATGCGGCCCTGGCAGTTCCAGATCTTCAACCTGCTGTTCATCATCGGCTATCAGATGACACTGCTCGTCCTCATCACCTTGCCGGCCCTCGTCGCCGCACAGAACCCCTCGGCGCTCACGGGATGGGACGCGCTCTTCATCGCGGCGTTCCTCGCCTTCCTGGTCGGCGAGACCATCGCCGACCAGCAGCAGTGGGCCTTCCATCAGCGCAAGAAGCAGGCGGGCGGCACCCTTTCCCCCGGCTTCGCGACCACCGGGCTGTTCCGCTACAGCCGACACCCGAACTTCTTCTTCGAGCAGGCACAGTGGTGGGCCCTCTACGCGATCGGCGCGACGGCCGCCACCGCGGCGGGCGCGGGTGTGCTCGGTGGCGTCCTGAATCCGACGATCATCGGACCCGCCCTGCTGACGGTGCTCTTCATCGGCTCGACGATCTTCACCGAGTCGATCACCGCGTCGAAGTATCCGGCCTACGCCGAGTATCGCCGGACGACGTCGATGCTGGTGCCGTGGCCGCCGCGCCACAGGGCCGTCGCCCCGCAGGCCTGAGCCTGTCCGGGGGTCGCCCGTCGTCGCCGCTCAGCGCGTGCGCACGTCCGCAGCCGCCCTCGCCACGGGCACCAGGCGCGTGAGCTGAGTGACGTGTCCCGGTTCGAGCTCCGCGAGTGAGGAGACCCCCAGCAGACGCATCGTGCGCTCGATCTCACTGCGCAGGATCGCGATCGTCCGGTCGACCCCTTGACGCCCGCCGGCCATCAAGCCGTAGAGGTACGCGCGCCCGATCAGGGTGAAGTCCGCCCCGAGCGCGACAGCGGCGACGATATCGGCACCGTTCATGATGCCGGTGTCGATCATGACCGTGAAGTCCTCACCGACGGCCCGACGCACCTCGGGCAGCAGATGGAACGGGATCGGCGCGCGATCGAGCTGTCGTCCGCCGTGGTTCGAGAGCACGATGCCGTCGACTCCCGCATCACGCAGGCGCACCGAGTCCTCGACGTTCTGCACGCCCTTGATCACGATCTTCCCGGGCCAGATGTCACGGATCACGTCGAGATCGTCGTAGCTGATCGTCGGGTCCATGGCGGCATCCAGCAGCTCGCCGACCGTTCCGCCCGTGGTGCTCAAGGAGGCGAACTCCAGCTTCGGAGTCGTCAGGAAGTCGAACCACCACCACGGCCGCGGGATCGCGTTGATGATCGTGCCGAGCGTGAGCTGCGGCGGGATGCTGAAGCCGTTCCGCTTGTCACGCAGACGCGCACCCGCCACCGGGGTGTCCACCGTGAACTGCAGGGTATCGAAGCCGGACGCGGCGGCGCGGCGGGTGAGCTCATACGAGATCTCCCGGTCGCGCATGACGTAGAGCTGGAACCAGTTGCGTCCGTGAGGGTTCGCAGCCGTGACGCCCTCGATCGACGTGGTGCCGAGGGTCGAGAGCGTGAACGGGATGCCCGCGGCGCCGGCGGCGCCGGCACCGGCGACCTCACCCTCGGTCTGCATCAAGCGGGTGAAGCCGGTGGGGGCGATCCCGAAAGGCAGCGCGGAGGGGCCGCCGAGGATCTCGACGCTCGTGTCGACGTCGGGGGCGGGCCGCAGGATGCCCGGGTGGAACTCCACGTCCTGGAACGCCTGCCGGGCGCGCGAGAGCGAGAGTTCGCCCTCGGCGGCGCCATCGGTGTAATCGAAAGCCGCCTTGGGTGTGCGGCGCTTGGCGATCAGACGAAGATCGTCGATCGTGAGCGCGGCATCGAGACGGCGCTTGCGGCCGTCGAACTCCGGCTTCTTGAACTTCATGAGGTCGAGGAGTTCGACGGGATTCGGGAGCTGGCGCTGCACCATGGTGTGCCTCTCAGTTCAGGGGATGGAGGTCGCGGGTCAGCCCCGCGGACGTGTAGTAGCCGGTGATGTGCGAATGGACGAGAGTGCGAGCGGCATCGCCATCGCCCTCGTCGATCGCGGTGACCAGGGCCCGGTGTTCGGTGCGCAGCCGCTCCGCCATCGCGTCCCAGTCGGGGATCGCGGCGACGCCCGCCTGCACGTAGGACTCGATGGATGAACGCAGGCCCGCCATCATCGCGGCGATGACCGTGTTGCCGCTGGCTTCAGCGAGGGAGAGATGCAATTGGGCGTCGAGGGCGAGGAACTCCGCGGCAGCAAGGCCTGTCGCGTCCATCGCCTCGAGCAGCTGGTGCGCGCGTGTCGTGTCGCGGTCTGCGGATACGGCGAGCGCCGTCACCACCGCGTCTTCGAGCACCAGGCGCGTGCGCACCACGTCGTCCAACGGGAAGCCCTGCGCGGCGACCTGCAGCCGGAGGAGCGCGGACATCCCTCCGGTCGGGGTCGCGATGACGATGGCGCCGGACTGCGGACCCGAGCCTGTCGCGGTGCGGATGAGACCCATCACCTCGAGCACACGGAACGCCTCACGGACGCTGGAGCGCCCGACACCGAGCTCGCTCGCGAGGTCACGCTCCGAAGGGAGCCTGTCCCCCGGGCCCAGACGAGCGTCGAGGAGGTCGCGCTCGATGTGTTCGAGTACGAGCTGCCAGGCGCGCGCCGGCTGTTCACTCATCGTTCCTCCTGTGGTCTGACCACAGCGTATCCTCCTGTGGTCAGACCACGCAACACAGGCAGCCTCGGGTTCGTTCAGGTGCACAACTCCGCAAAGAATTCACGGAACACCCTGCGGAGCGGCGTCACCGCAGGATCCGGTCGAGGATCTGCGGAGTTGTGAACGCGAGGGGGCGGCGACCACCGCGGGAGCGGGCCCGGGCGGGGGCTCAGCCCAGGCGCCCACCCGATTCGTCGAGGTAGCACGTCCCGCACAGCGACTCGTAGGTCGTCAGCTCGGGGGAAGCCGTTCCGACCGCGCCCTCGTCGATCGCGACCTGATCGCCGTCGAAGACGAAGCGCCCGCCGACCACCCGGCCGTTGAACACGGCCTTCCGCCCGCACCGGCAGATGGTCTTGAGCTCCTCGAGCGAGTGCGCGATCGCGAGCAGCCGCGCGGATCCGGGGAAAGCGTGCGTGAGGAAGTCGTTCCGGATGCCGTATGCCATCACCGGCACGCCGTCCTCCACAGCGATCCGGAAGAGATCGTCGACCTGCGACGGAGTGAGGAACTGTGCCTCGTCGACGAGGAGGCATGCCACATCCACGGGCCCGCCGGGGAGCAGTTCCTCGTCTGTGGAACGACGGAGGCGGTCACGGTGCTGGGTGAACAGCTCGCGGGCGTCGTCAGCCTGCCCGACGAGGAAGTCGACCTGACGGGTGACGCCGAGCCGACTCTCGATCTCGGCCGCACCCTTGGTGTCGATCTCCGGCTTCGCGAGCAGCACGTGCTGTCCGCGCTCCTCGTAGTTGTACGCGGCTTGGAGCAGGGCGGTCGACTTGCCGGAGTTCATCGCGCCGTAGCGGAAGTAGAGCTTCGCCACGGGTCGGGCTCAGGCGTTGATGCCGAGGGTGGCGGCGGTGGCCTCCGTGGATTCCTCCGCGAGCGCCGGATCCGTGTTCAGCTTCTGGCCGAACGTGGGGATCAGGGCGCGAAGCTCGGGCTCCCAGCCGGGGTACTCCGACGGGAAGCACGTCTTCAACAGACCCAGCATGATCGGGACCGCCGTGGACGCACCGGGCGAGGCACCGAGGAGCCCGGCGATCGAGCCATCCGCAGACGAGACCACTTCCGTGCCGAACTGCAGGATGCCGCCCTTCTCCGGGTCCTTCTTCATGACCTGCGCACGCTGACCGGCGTCGATGAGGGTCCAGTCCTCATCCTTCGCCGTCGGCATGAAGGTCCGCAGACTGTCGACCTTCTTGGCGTGGTTCTTCAGCAGCTCGCCCACCAGGTAGGTGATGAGGTCGGGGTTCTTCACGGCCACCTGCAGCATCGGGAGCAGATTGTGCGCCCGCACCTGCGACACGATGTCGAGCATCGATCCGTTCTTCAGGAACTTCGGACTGAAGGTCGCGAACGGCCCGAACATGAGCGAGGACTCCCCATCGACGACGCGGGTGTCGAGGTGCGGGACCGACATCGGCGGCGCACCGACGGAGGCCTGCGAATACACCTTCGCCTTGTGCTGCGCCACGATCTTCGGGTTCGTGGTCTTGAGGAACTGTCCGCCGATCGGGAAGACACCGTATCCCTTGATCTCGGGGATCCCGGAGTTCTGCAGGAGCTTGAGGGCCCAGCCACCGGCGCCGACGAACACGAAGCGCGCCTTGACCTCGTTCGGCGTGTGGCCGATGCTGTTGCGGTACTTGACCAGCCAGGTCCCGTCCTTCTGCTTCTTCAGGCTGCGCACCTCATGGTTGGTGCGCAGCGTCACGCCCGACTCGGTGAGGTGGTCGAAGAGCTGGTGGGTGAGCGCGCCGAAGTCGACGTCGGTTCCTGCGGGAACGCGGGTCGCGGCGAACGGCTCGCCCTTGCGGCGCTGCTGCATCAGCAGAGGCGCCCAGGTGTTGATGACGCGCGAGTCCTCGCTGTACTCGATGCCCGCGAACAGCGGCTGCTCCTTGAGCACCTCGTAGCGTGCCTTGAGGTAGGCGACGTCCTTCTCACCGCGGACGAACGTCATGTGCGGAGTCGCGTTGATGAACGTCGACGGCGCATCGAGCACACCGCGGTCCACGAGCGACGACCAGAACTGGCGACTCTGCTGGAACTGCTCGTTGATCGACACCGCCTTGGCGGGGTCCAGCGGGGTATCCCCCTGCTGCGGCATGTAGTTCAGCTCACACAGGGCGGCGTGACCCGTGCCGGCATTGTTCCACGGGTTCGAGCTCTCCTGGGCCACATCGGAGAGTCGCTCGAAGGCGACGATCTTCCACTCCGGCTGCAATTCGTGCAGCAGAGTACCCAGGGTGGCGCTCATGATGCCACCGCCGATCAGGACGACATCGACGTTTTCAGTCACCGAACCAGTCTAGTTCGCGGGCACGCCACCGCGGACCATGCGACGGTGTCCGCGGCGAAGAGATCAGCGCACGACGGCGAGACGCTCCGCGAGGACCTCGGCGATCTGTACCGCATTCAGTGCGGCTCCCTTGCGGAGGTTGTCGTTGCTGAGGAACAGCACGAGCCCCTTGCCCTCAGGCGCGGACTGATCGGCCCGGATGCGACCGACGAAACTGGGGTCCTTGCCGGCAGCCTGCAGCGGCGTGGGGACCTCGTCGAGGACCACGCCGGGAGCCGCGCTCAAGACCTCGCGCGCGCGCTCGGGCGAGATGGCACGGGCGAACTCGACGTTGATCGAGAGGGAGTGACCGGTGAAGACCGGGACACGCACGCAGGTGCCCGCGACCCGGAGATCGGGGAGTTCGAGGATCTTGCGGCTCTCGTTGCGGAGCTTCTTCTCCTCGTCCGTCTCGTTGTCCCCGTCTTCGACCAGATTGCCGGCGAACGGGATCACGTCGAAGGCGATCGGAGCAATGTACTTCTCGGGCTCCGGGAAATCGACGGACGAGCCGTCGTGCACGAGGCGGAGGGTGTCGCCCTGCGCGAGCACTCCTTCGACCTGGCCGAGGAGCTCCTGGGCGCCGGCGAGTCCGGAGCCGGAGACCGCCTGGTAGGTCGACACGATGAGACGCTCGAGGCCGGCCTCGGCGTCGAGGGCCTTCAGCACCGGCATGGCCGCCATGGTGGTGCAGTTCGGGTTCGCGATGATGCCCTTGGGGCGATCGTCGATCGCGTGCGGGTTGACCTCGCTGACCACGAGGGGAACCTCGGGGTCCATCCGCCAGGCGCTGGAGTTGTCGACGACCACGGCGCCGGCGGCGGCGAAACGCGGCGCATAGGCACGGCTCGCGGTGGCTCCTGCCGAGAACAGGGCGATGTCGATGCCCGAGGCATCCGCCGTCTCGACGTCTTCGACGATGACGGTCGCGCCGCCGAACTCGATGGCCGTGCCCGCGGAGCGTGCGGATGAGAACAGCCGCAGGTCGCGGATCGGGAACGACCGCTCGGCGAGAATCTCGCGCATCACGGTGCCCACCTGGCCGGTGGCGCCGACGATGGCGACGGAGAGTCCTGATTCGGAGATGCGGGTCATGATGTTCCTTGGCGTCGTGCGGTACTGCGTACGAGGCTTCGGGCGCGGCGTCGGGATGTGGATGCTGCGCCTGGCGCCGGTGTCAGGGTTTCGGTGAGTCTACCGTGCCGCGACGGACCGTCGGCTCTGCGCTCCGCGACCACTCACCTGTGTCAGGAAAACGGCGACGATCGGCAGAGATCAGCGGCCGGTGCCGGCGTGGACCGTGGCTTCGGCGTCGCCGTCGAGTCCGTAGGCGGTGTGCACCGTCCGCGCTGCCTCGGTCAGGTCGGTGTCGCGCAGCACCACCGAGATGCGGATCTCGGAGGTGGAGATCATCTCGATGTTGATGCCGCCGGCCGACAGCGCCTCGAAGAGGGTCGCCGAGACCCCCGAGTGCGTGCGCATTCCCGCGCCGACGACCGAGAGCTTGCCGATCTGATCGTCGTGGATCAGGTTCTGGAACCCGACTTCGGTCTGATCGCCGGCGAGCGCCTTGAGCGCAGCCGCCGCATCCGCCTTGGGAACCGTGAAGGAGATGTCGGTGCGTCCGGTCGCAGAGACGTTCTGCACGATCATGTCGACGTTCGCGCCCGACTTCGCGACGATCTTGAAGATCTCCGCGGCCTTGCCCGGCACGTCGGGCACGCCCGCGACCGTGATCTTGGCCTGGCTGAAGTCGGTGGCGACACCGGCGACGATCGGTTCTTCCATGACTGCTCCCTCGGCTTCGCGCGGGTTCTTCATGCCCTCGCCCAGAACGTATGTGCCCTCGGCCGACGAGAAGGTCGACCGAGCATGAATGAGGACGCCGTGACGGCGTGCGTACTCGACGGCGCGGATGTACAGCACCTTGGCGCCGTTGGCGGCCAGCTCGAGCATCTCCTCGCTGGAGACGTGATCGAGCTTCTGCGCCTTCGGGATGACGCGCGGGTCAGCGGTGAAGATGCCGTCCACGTCACTGTAGATCTCGCACACGTCGGCATCGAGCGCGGCGGCGAGAGCGACGGCCGTGGTGTCGGATCCTCCACGGCCGAGCGTCGTGATGTCCCTGGTGTCGCGGTTGAAGCCCTGGAACCCGGCGACGATCACGATCGCCCCCTCATCGAGGGCTTCGCGCAGACGAATCGGCGTCACGTCGACGATGCGTGCGGCACCGTGCTGGGAGTCCGTGATCATGCCCGCCTGGCTGCCGGTGAACGACCGCGCCTCGAATCCCATCGAGTGGATCGCCATGGCCAGCAACGCCATCGAGATGCGTTCTCCGCTGGAGAGCAGCATGTCGAGCTCACGCGGTGCGGGGATCGGGGCGACCTCGTCCGCGAGCTCCAACAGCTCATCGGTCGTGTCACCCATGGCGCTGACCGCCACGACCACGTCATGACCGGCACGACGCGTGTCGACGATGCGCTTGGCGACGCGCTTGATGCTCTCTGCGTCGGCGACGGACGAGCCGCCGTACTTCTGCACGATGAGGGCCACGATCACTCCCTGGGATGTCGGGCGGATCCGCCCACGCTCATTCTATGATCGGTGCGTATGCCCTGCTGCGCATGTGTCATCGCTTCCGACGGCGAGGAACGGTGCCTTGACGATCAGAGCGTCGGTGGGAGCGCCTGCGCAGACACGGGGCGCAGGCGACCGCCCGTTGCGGCGAACCAGCACCCGATGATGATCAGCGGGAACCCGAGGAGCAGACCCGGCGTCAACGGTTCGGCGAGGACGATCGCCCCGAGGACGATCGCGACCACCGGGTTGACGTACGTGAACAGCGGAGCGCGTACCGGCCCCACCTCGCGAATGAGAGCGAAGAACGCGAGGAACGCCACCGCCGTGCAGATCACGGCCAGCGCGAGCAGCGCCCCGATCGACGGCAGCGTGGGCACCTGATGCTGCGTGAGCAGGCCGATCGGGAGGTAGAAGATCCCGATCATGAGCAGCGACAGCGTGATGGTGCCCAGAGACGGGACGGCGTTGAGCTTGCGAGCGACGATGAAGGGAGCCGTCGCGTACAGCACGGCCACCAGGAGCACCTCCCCCGCAGCGAGAAGGCTCATTTCGCCCCCGAAGAGTCCCGGGCCTGCGACCACGACGGCGACACCGAGGAATCCGACGAGCAGGCCGATTGCGCGGGCGGGCCGGAGCACCCCGCGGTCGCCCCCGCCGAGGGCGATCAGAGCGGCGAACAGCGGCACCGTTGCCACCAGCAGCCCGGTCATCCCGGAGGTGAGCGTCATCTCGGCATGTCCGAGCAGGAGGAAGGGACCCGCCATCTCGACCGCGCCGAAGGCGAGGACCCAGGGCCAGTGCTTCAGAGCGGCCCGCAGCGCGCCGCTCCGGATCGCGAAGGGCAGCAGTAGCACCGCGGCGATCAACGTGCGTCCGGCCACGATCGCCGGCGGGGAGATCGACTCGACCGCGACACTGATGAACAGGTACGGCACGCCCCACAGCAGGGCCATGGCCCCGAAGAGCAGCCAGCCGCGACGCGAGAAACCCGCGCTCGGCGTCACAGGACGCGCCGGCCCTCGAACGCGCGCCCGAGCGTGACCTCGTCGGCGTATTCCAGGTCGCCGCCGACGGGCAGGCCGGAGGCGAGACGGGACACGGTGATCTGCATGGTGGTCAGCAGTCGGCTCAGGTAGCTCGCCGTCGCCTCCCCCTCGAGGTTCGGGTTGGTGGCGAGGATCACCTCCTGCACCGTGCCGTCGGCGAGTCGCGTCATGAGCTGCGCGATCCGGAGGTCGTCGGGACCGATGCCGGCGATGGGGCTGATGGCCCCGCCGAGGACGTGATAGAGCCCGCGGAACTCCCGGGTGCGCTCGATCGCGGCGACATCCTTCGCGTCTTCGACCACGCAGATCAGCGCCTGGCTGCGACGCGGATCACGGCAGATCCCGCATCGCTCCTGCTCGGCCACGTTGCCGCAGATCTCACAGAACCGCACGCGGAGTCGGATCTCGCTCAACAGCTCGGCGAGACGCGCGACGTCGAACGTCGGCGTCTGGAGGATGTGGAACGCGATCCGCTGTGCGGACTTCGGGCCGATGCCGGGGAGCCGACCGAACTCGTCGATCAGCTCCTGAACGATGCCGTCATACATCAGGAGAACCTCGTCGGGGGCTCGTAGGGCTCTTCGCGCAGGAACGTCGCGCCGAGCACCTGGCGGATCACGGCCTCACCGTAGCGCTGCACTCCCCCGGCAGTGGGGGTGCGCTCGATGACGACCGGAGGGGCTGTCGCCGTGCGCTGCGCCGGTGCCGACCGTTCGGGCGGAGCCTGGCGCGCCACCGGCGGTTCGTACGACGGGTCGTAGGGCGGCTCATCGTCATATGCCGGGGCCTCGTCATCACCGGGAAGCGGCGGTGCGTCGCGATCGACAGCACCATCGGACGGCGGCAGGGGTGCGGATGCCGCCGCTTCGACCTCTTCGGGCTCGTCGTCGACCGGAAGCGGAGCGGCGGCTGCGGGCGGCACGCTCGGCTGCTCCACGGCGGACGGGATCGGCGCGACGGCCCACTCCGTCACGGTGGAGGCCGACGCACTGCGGACCTGCGGACGGGACGACCCCGCTGACGCAGGCTCCGATGCGGGAGCAGGATCGGCGGGTGCTGACGGGCCGGACGCCGCGGACTGCCGCGGAGCTCCTCCGGTGGGCATCGGTGCGGGAAGGTACTTGACCCGCACGCCCAGCTCGCTCTCGATCGCCGACCGCAGATGGTCCGAGGGGCCCGAGCCCGGAGTGGTGCCCTTGAACTTCGCGACATCATGCTGGCTCGTGAAGCCGAGCGTCAGGACCTCGGTATCGGTGGCGTAGGCGAGCGGTTGCACCGCGGTCGCCAGCAACCAGGACGTGCGGCTGATGCTCTCGAGCCGGGTCAGCACGGCGGGCCACGAGGCGGTGATGCGTTCGAGGGTGACGGGACCCTGCGCGACGGCGGGCTCCGGTGCAGGTGCCGCCTCGGGTGCGGGTGCGGGGCTCGGCGCTTCGTTCTCGGTGCGCGCGGCGGCCGGCTCCTCGGCGGGGGCGGTCTGCGCAGCAGCGGGG